>CALDHV010000236.1 GCA_937902305.1 uncultured Clostridia bacterium | reverse complement strand
CCCCCCTATACAACAAAAGTGGCGCATCCAAGCGATGCGCCACTTTCATTATATCCTCACTTCTTTTGGAGCGTAACCACATTTGCCGAATACGCCTCCGCCTGGAAAACAAATTCCCTCGCTGCCCCCGTTCGCATTTCCGTGCGGTCACACACATTCGTCCCATGCCCGATATCATTCATGCCTTCCGCGTCCCCGGTCAGCACGTCGATGCCGCAGAGATCGACGCTTGCCGCGCACTCGCCCTGTCTGGAGCGCAGAAAGCCGTTCAGAAGGTTCAGGGCCGCGCCGTGCGCAGAACACACGGAGAGCAGCTTTTCCAGAAACAGGGTGCAGAGCTGCGAGGTCACCGACGCTTCTCTGCCGCTTCCCATACCGTCGCATAAAAGGACATGAAAATAGTCTCCGCGGTTGCCGAAGCACGACAATGCGTCGCCCGTCACCTCCTCCCCCGCTTTTTTCTCCCCGAAATAGCCGCAGGACACCTCGAACCGCGGCACCGCACGCATCGTCATATCGAGCGTCCTCCCGCCGTCCGCGGACGGATTCAGCGCGTAGTCGGGCATCTGATACCGCACCCCGGCAAGCGCGGAAAACGATTCCCGCAGTTCCTCCGCGCCGAGCAGCGCGCGTCCCGCGACGACGCCCGCACCGGTCTCGCCCACCGCGTGCAGTCCCATGTCGATGCCGGAGGCGACGACCGAGGCGTATTCCAATGCCGTCATCACGGCGGCGGATGTCGTCAAGCTCGATCTCCAGTGCACGAAGGACGGTGTCGTCGTGCTGGGTCATGACAGGAACCTCTCTCGCAACATGGGCTGGGACGCCAAGGTCTCCGACCTGACCTACGACGAGATCAGGAGCAAGGGGCGCTACCTCAAGGAAGCCTTTACCGGCGCGGAGGGCATCGAGGCGGTCAGTGGTATGGGACTGATGATCGGGCTCAAGACCGTCAAGCCGGCGGCACAGGTCGTGCAGGAGTGTATGGAGCGCGGCGTGCTCTGCCTCACCGCGAAGGACAAGGTGCGGCTGTTGCCCGCACTGAATATCCCGATGTCGGTACTGCAAAAGGCGGTAGCCGTCATCACCGATGTCTGCGCCGGGCGCGCGTAAAGGAGGCACGGATATGGATTTGAAAGGCAAGCATTTTTTGAAATTGCTCGATTTTACGCCGGAGGAGATCGGCGGACTGCTGGATTTTGCCGCCGACCTGAAAGCGAAGAAGAAAGCCGGCATCCCGCACCGTCTGTGCGAGGGCAAGAACATTGCGCTGATTTTTGAAAAGACCAGCACCCGCACCCGCTGTGCCTTTGAGGTGGCGGCGATCGACCTCGGTGCGCATCCGACCTATCTCGACCCGTCCGGCTCACAGATCGGCAAAAAGGAAAGCATCGCCGACACCGCGCGGGTGCTCGGCAGGATGTACGACGGCATTGAATACCGCGGATACGGGCAGACGATCGTGGAGGATCTCGCCCGCTTCGCCGGCGTGCCGGTGTGGAACGGGCTGACCAATGAGTTCCACCCCACGCAGATCCTGGCGGATTTTCTGACGATCCGGGAGCATTTCGGCTCGCTCAAGGGAAAAAAGCTCGTGTATATGGGCGATGCCCGGTATAATATGGGCAATTCGCTGATGGTCGGCTGTGCCAAGATGGGGATGCAGTTCGTCGCCTGCGCACCGCGTCGGTATTTCCCCGACCCGGCGCTGGTGGATACCTGCCGCGCCGTCGCCGCGCAGACCGGCGCTACGCTGGATTTCATCGAGGACCCGATGGCCGCGGTCAAGGACGCCGATGTTATATACACGGATGTGTGGGTGTCGATGGGTGAGCCGGACGCGGTGTGGGAGGAGCGCATCCGCGATTTGACCCCGTACCGGGTGGATACCGCGCTGATGGATGCCGCGGGGCCGCAATGTCGCTTTATGCATTGCCTGCCGTCGTTCCACGACCTGAACACAACCGTCGGCAAGCAGATACACGATCGGTTTGGCATCACCTGTATGGAGGTGACCGATGAGGTGTTTGAGAGCGCACAGTCCATCGTCTTTGACGAGGCGGAAAATCGTATGCACACCATCAAGGCGGTCATCGCCGCCACGCTGTAAAAGGAAAAAAATAATGCCGCTGACGGCATCAGCCGTCAGCGGCATATTCATTTTGCTTATTTCGCGTAGTCGGTTGCGCGGCTCTCGCGGATGATGTTGATCTTGATCTGACCGGGGTAATCCATATTGCCCTCGATCTTTTTGGCAATATCATGCGCCAGGATGACCATTTGATCGTCGTTGACCCGCTCCGGCTTGACGATGACCCGCACCTCGCGTCCCGCTTGGATCGCAAACGACCGCTCGACGCCGTCGAACGCATTCGCCAGCTCCTCCAGCTTTTCCAGGCGCTTGATGTAGTTTTCGAGATTTTCGCGCCGCGCGCCGGGACGTGCCGCCGAAATGGCGTCAGCCGCCTGCACCAGGCAAGCCACCACCGTGCGCGCCTCCACATCACCGTGGTGCGCCTGGATCGCGTGGACGACTGCCTCGCTCTCCTTATACTTCTTTGCAATATCTACACCGATCTCGATGTGAGAACCCTCGACCTGATGGTCGATGCTCTTTCCTATATCGTGGAGCAGACCGGCGCGGCGGGCGATCTCCGGGTCAATGCCCAGCTCGCTTGCCATAATGCCGGAGAGGAATGCGACCTCCATTGAATGGTCCAGCACGTTCTGCCCATAGCTGGTACGGTAATGCAACCGACCC
>CALDHV010000235.1 GCA_937902305.1 uncultured Clostridia bacterium | reverse complement strand
CCAACTCCGTGGACGAAGCCCGCGCGGGCTACGGCAACCGCATCGTCATCACCCGTTACGAGGACAACTCCATCGAGGTGGAGGATTTCGGGCGCGGTGTACCGGTGGACTATAACCAAAAGGAAGACCGCTTCAACTGGGAGCTCATCTTCTGCGAGCTGTACGCGGGTGGCAAATATGATACCGACGATTATACGCTGGGGCTCAACGGTCTGGGTGCCTGCGCCACGCAGTATTCCTCTGAATATATGGATGTCGAGGTGAAGCGGGACGGATTTCTCTATACCCTGCATTTTGAGCACGGCGAAAATGTCGGCGGGCTGAAGAAAGAGCCGTATACCAAAAAAGACACCGGCACTCGCATTCGTTTTAAGCCCGATATTCAGGTTTTCACCGACATCGCCGCGCCGCGAGAGTATTTCGATGATATTCTCAAGCGACAGGCGATCGTCAATCCCGGACTGCTGTTCCAGCTCCGCGACCAAAAAGGGCGTAGCTTTGAAACGCAGGAGTACCTGTATCAAAACGGCATTGCCGATTATATCAAAGAGCTTGCCGGCGAGGATACGATGTCCGGCGTGCAGGTCTGGTCGGCGGAGCGCACCGGTCGCGACCGCGAGGACAAGCCCGAGTACAAGGTCAAGCTTAATGTAGCGATGTGCGTTTCCAACAAGGTCAATTTGCTGGAATACTACCACAATTCCAGTTGGCTGGAGCACGGCGGCTCTCCCGACAAGGCGGTGCGCAGTGCGTTTGTATCGCAGATCGACACCCAGCTCAAAAAGACCGGGAAATACCTCAAAAACGAGAGTCGCATCACCTTCCAGGATGTGCAGGACTGTCTGGTGCTGGTCTCCAGCTCCTTTTCCACGCAGACCTCCTACGAAAATCAAACAAAAAAGGCGATCAACAACAAGTTCATTCAAGAGGCGATGACCGAGTTCCTCAAGCACAATCTTGAGGTATTCTTCATCGAAAATGCTTCGGAGGCGGCACGCTTCTGCGAGCAGGTGCTTATCAACAAGCGCAGTCGCGAAAAGGCAGAGACCACCCGTCTTAATCTCAAAAAGACCCTGCAATCCGGCAACGACCTTGCCTCCCGCGTGCCCGGCTTCGTCGATTGCCGCAGTCGGGATGTCAACACACGCGAGCTATTCATCGTGGAGGGCAAATCCGCTATGGGTGCCTGCGTGCAAGCGCGGGATTCCGAGTTCCAGGCGGTCATCCCGGTGCGCGGCAAGATCCTCAACTGCCTCAAGGCGGAATATGAGAAGATCTTCAAAAGCGAGATCATCGTCAACCTCTTGAAAATTATGGGATGCGGTGTCGAGGTGCGCTCCAAGGCAAACAAAAACCTTGCCACCTTCGATTTGTCGCTGTTGCGTTTCAGCAAAATCATTATTTGCACCGATGCCGATGTGGACGGCTTCCAGATTCGCACGCTGATTCTTGCCATGCTGTATCGCCTCACCCCTACCCTCATTGAAAAGGGGTATGTGTATATCGCGGAAACGCCGCTCTATGAAATCAATACCAAGACCGACACCTATTTTGCTTATAATGACCGCGAAAAAACCGCCATTCTCGATGAAATAGGCGAGCAAAAATACACGATCCAGCGTTCCAAGGGGCTTGGTGAAAACGAGCCGGAAATGATGTCGATGACCACGATGAACCCCGCCACCCGACGGCTGGTCAAGGTCAATCCCGCCGACGTGGAGGAAACCGCGCGGGTATTCGATGTCCTGCTCGGGGACGACCTCGACGGACGCAAGGAGATCATCGCCGAGCACGGGGCGGAATATCTCGATATGCTGGATTTGGAATAAAGGAGGGATATACCGATGGCTTCGAGAAAGAAAAAGACGGAGGACGCGCCC
The DNA here is from genome assembly GCA_937902305.1 of uncultured Clostridia bacterium. Lineage (GTDB taxonomy): Bacteria > Bacillota > Clostridia > Oscillospirales > Acutalibacteraceae > UBA5905. Next base: position 1,118 of record CALDHV010000235.1, on the reverse strand, counting down.
GTGACCAAGGGCTTGCCCTCCAACGCGCACATTTCCGGTGCCGGCGAGGTCGAACAGCAGATCATTACCGACACCCTGCGCGAAAACTATATGCCGTATGCCATGAGCGTCATTATGTCCCGCGCCATTCCGGAGATCGACGGCTTCAAGCCGTCCCACCGCAAGCTGCTTTATACAATGTATAAAATGGGGCTGCTGCAGGGCGGGCTCATCAAATCCGCCAATATCGCCGGTCAGACAATGAAGCTCAACCCCCACGGTGACGCCGCCATCTACGATACGATGGTGCGGCTTTCCCGCGGCAATGAGGCGCTGTTACACCCGTATGTCGAATCCAAGGGCAATTTCGGTAAGGCGTACTCCACCGATATGGAATGTGCCGCCTCGCGGTATACCGAGGCAAAGCTTGCCCCCATCGCGGGGGAGCTGTTCCGCGACATCGACAAGGACACGGTCGATTTTGTCGATAACTACGACGCGACGATGCAGGAGCCTTCCCTGCTCCCCGTCACCTTCCCGTCGATCCTGGTCAACAACAATCTCGGAATCGCCGTCGGTATGGCGAGCAATATCTGCGGGTTCAACCTTAATGAGGTCTGCTCCACGGCCGTTGCCTACCTGAATGACAGCGAGGCAGATTTGTTTTTAACACTGCCTGCACCGGACTTTTCAACCGGCGGAGAGATAATCTTTGACCGCGATGAGATGGAAAATGTTTATAATACCGGCAGAGGCGGATTCTCCGTCCGCGCAAAATGGAGATATCTGCAGTCGGAAAACATCATCGAAGTCTATGAGATTCCCTACACTACGACCACGGACATCATTATCGACAAGATAGTCGAGCTCTCCAAGGCCGGCAAGGTGCGTGAAATCAATGATATCCGCGATGAAACCGACCTTTCCGGTCTGAAACTTACCATTGATATCAAGCGCGGCATTGATCCCGATGCTTTGATGCAGAAATTATACAGATGCACCCCACTTGAAGACGTTTTTTCCGCCAACTTCAACGTGCTCATCGGCGGCGCTCCGATGGTGCTCGGCGTAAGGCAGATACTGAACGAATGGACGGCGTTCCGCAGAGAATGTGTCCGCAGGAGAGTCTTTTTTGACCT
>CALDHV010000234.1 GCA_937902305.1 uncultured Clostridia bacterium | reverse complement strand
CGCTCTTCTTGGCCTAAATGGAGAATGTGCATGAGTTAATTCATATAATAATATTCCAAGAGCCCATAAATCTATTTCTTTTCCATATAGACAAATACGAGTTCATCCGTAATCTTTTCTTCTTTGAATTTTGCTTCGTAAAAAATGTATGAATCATCATTTTCCGTGACCACATCAAACTCACCGTTTTGGATAAAGCCCGCTGCTACATGAGGTGCCGCCACACCCAAAAATGAGAGCGCCGAACAGATCATTTTCAGTTCGGGGACTTCGCGCTTTAGTTCAGCCGTGCCGTGCAACATACGGGAGACACCTTCGAGCGGATGCTCGGGCGGCTCGTACCCGCCGGCAAAATAGGGACGGTTTACATGGGGGTTATAATAGGGGTTGCCCATCGTGATGTTGACGAGCTTTACGCCGTAGCTTGCCAGTTTTTTCAAAAGCCATACCGGTTCCGCTTTGTCGAAGTCCAAACCGCCGTCTGCTTTTACCCCGAAACCGATTGGATAAACGAAGCCGTCATACACATTCAAGCGAGTGGATACTAAGAAGTCGCTGTTACAGCTTTGCAGAGCGCCCCGCATCGCTTCACGTAGCAGACGGGTGCGGTTTTCAAGACTGCCTCCGTACCGCCCTTTTCGTTCATACGCAGAGAGCAATTCCGAGTTGAGATACCGGTGACAGCACTTGATGTCCACCCCGTCAAACCCTGCTTTTTGCGCCAGCAAAGCGCTGTTTACCAACGCCTCACCCACGCGGTCGAGGTATTCGTCGCTCACGATGCGGTCATCGGCGATCGGGGCATCCTTTTCAAATAGCGGATGATGGTAGGCGATCTGTGGGGCAGGTGTGCCGTTCGGCTTGGAATAGCGACCGGAATGGGTCGCCTGCATCACCACCAATGGCTCATACCCGTTCTCTTTCAGCCCGATCTCCTTGATGCGCTCTACCTGATCGGCAAAGGCATCCACGTTACTTCGGGAAATATAAAGCTGGCGAGGATTGGCGCGCCCTTCCGGCAATACGGCGGTCGCTTCAAACCAGATGATGCCGGCACCGCCTTTAGCAAGCCGTTCGTACCGGCGATGGGTCAGCCGGTCGGGCTTGCCGTCTTTTGTGCCGTCACACCCCTCCATTGCCTGACACGCCAATCGGTTCGGCAGTGTTTTTTTGCCTACCGTCAGCGGCTTTTGCAAAACCGACAGATCCTCTGCATAGGGCAGATCGGTGTGCAATTCGTTGTTTTGTTTGTGAAAATCTTCTGTGGTCAGATAAACTTTTTGGTTCATACTCATTTTCCTGCGGCGCTGTTTTGCGCCCGAATAGCCAGTTCAATGGATTTCAGCGCGATGTCCGACGGCACAGCCGTTTCGGTGCGATACAGACAGTCGTTTATGAGATTTCCGAAAAAAGGAATTACCACCTTACCGGAAATATTTTGATAGAATTGCCCGTGACCGTTGACCACAAACACGTGTCCTCCGCGGGGATCGCTGCCGATATTGCAGTTTTTCCTTAGTTCGATATAGCCGGTTTCTCCTTGAATGATCATACGGGGGTCAGCGCGGGAGCCGGGCTCCTCCGGCACATTCCAGTCCACGCGAAAATACCCGGTCGCACCGTTGTTGGCGGTCAGCAATACATCACCGAAATCGTCGAAGTCATCATATTGCGGGTGACAGTAGTTGCGGGTACGGGCATATTCTGCCGTAGCGTTGTCGGCACCGCTCCAGCAAAGAAATTGGTGGATCTGATGGCAGACGAGATCGGTCAGAATGCCGCCCGTAAACCGGCGGTCAAAAAACCACGTCGCCCGTGTGGCGGGTTTCAGTCGATGCGGAGCACAGCCGTCCACGTGGACGACCTTGCCGATAACGCCTTTGCGGATCAGTTGCCCTGCGTACACCGCGGTTTCGTCCGTGACGCTTTCGCTGTAATAGACGAAATACCGTCGATCGGTTGCGGCGATCGTGCGTTTCACTTCTTCCAGTTGAGAAAGAGAAATCACGGGTGCTTTGTCCACAAACACATCCCTGCCTGCCGTCATAGCGCGTATGGCAATGCCCGCACGCAAAGCGGGTATGGCGGCTGAAACGACCAGCTTCACATCTTCGTCGCTCAATATGCGTTTTTCCTCTGCAGGTATCGCCGCCGGATATTTTTTCAGAAAGTCGGACAGCAAGGCGGTGTCGCTTTCACACACATATTTTAAGATCGCGCCCGCACGGCAAAGCCCCTCGCACATACCAAATATGTGGGGGTGCGCCAGCCCTACCACGCCAAAAACCGGCGGTTTTTCCGGTGGTAAATAGTGAGACGCGGGTTCAAATGTAAAAATGTCCTTTTCTGTCATACGATCGACACCCACCTTTCGCCATCAGGCAATTCACAGAGCAGTTTTTCCTGTAGGTAGCATTGCAAGAGGTTATCATACAGTCCCTCGGCAAACAGATGGTTGTCGCGGGAGCGAATTTGCGATTTCGGTATATCGTGAATGGCGCACGATTGGATCTTTTCGATACATCGCACGTGAGGCGTGGCGGCAACAACACCGCATACCGGCTGATAATTCGGTATGCGGCAGGCGCGAATGGCTTCGTAGATCTTTTCGTTGACATTCTCGGAGGGATCGCCGTATTCCCGTATTTCACCGTTCTCAAGCCGCCCGACAATGTTTTTTGCCTTATCATCATAATAAACGGTGCCGCGCTCAAAACGGTATTCAAAGCTCGGTTCCCATGCGTTATCGGTGGCGTGTGAGCCAACAAACAGACCGGTTGCACCGTTATCCATACGAAACCGCACAACGGCGGTATCAAAGTTCTCGATGTTATTGAGGCGCAAAAGATCGGCTTGCAAGTCACAAACCTCACTGCTTGATCCCACGGCTTTGCCGGTCACATACAGTATATTGTGTAGGTAGTGGGCGGCGGCATTGTTTGCCACGCTGTCGTTGACCGGCACTCCGTCGATGGCGATACGCCCCGCCCATCTGCTGGTGCGGTTAAAATAATTGCTCGAACGCGGCCACAACACCATGGTTTTCAAAAACTGCGGCTTGCCGTATACGCCCGCCAGAACATCCGCCTTCAAGCGGTTGACGGCGTGTGAATAGCTCCACTGATAGCCGATCATAACGAATTTTTCGTATTTTTTTGAGGCGTTCATCAGCACATCTTCGTCGGCGGAACACCCCGAAAGCGGCTTTTCGCACATCACATGGGAGCCGTGCGAAAGCGCGGTGAGGATCTGGGTGGTGTGAAGGTGGATCGGTGTGGTGATGATACATAAATCTGCGGTGTTTTCGGCATAGAATGCCTCCATACTCTCGTAAAGCGGTATGCCGGACAGCTCTTCCAAAAAGCGGCAGTTCTGCGGACATACGTCGACCAGCCCCACGATTTGAAAATCCCCCGACCGGTCACGGATCAGCGCCTCTAAATAGATTTTTGCATATCCGCCGATCCCCACGCAAACGATACGCACCGGTTTCAAGGTAATTCCCCCTTTACATTATTAAATCACGATAGTATAATGGTATCACAACAAAATGACAATATATATCAAAACTATTGGCAAGAATAACAGATTTGTTGGGATGTGAAAGAGTGAGCTTCTTAGATAAAAACCTGTCGCCCATCGAGGGAGAGCCGATCCTGTTCAGCCACATCGTAGATAATCCTCGGCAATATGGCTATTCATTTCATACGCACAGCTTTGTGGAGATTTATCTTTTTGTGCGGGGGGATGTTGACTTTATTCTAAAAGACCGGTATGTGAATCTACATAGCGGTGATGTGTTGATCATCGGCGAAAATGCCGTACACCGACCGATCATCAAGAGCGCCGCCCTCTATGAGCGATACTTTTTCGGTATTCCAAAAACGGCGTTTGACTGTATGAGACCGGGGCAGATGCCGTTTGCTTCACTCAATAACGACTGCCGCCTGATTTCGTCTTCCGGCGAAATCAAAGACCGGATCACGGCGTTATTCGGGCGGATCGGCGAGCTACTGGAACAACCCGATTTTCATAGCGAATATTACGCTTTTTCATTCTTGTTACAGCTATTGTATACACTTGATAAAGCGGCAAACATCGGAAATGCGGATAGCACTGAAACGATGCCGCCGAAAGCGGTGCGGGATGCACTCGCGTTTTTGGAGGAGAACTCCTCCGGGGTGAATAGCGTGGGGGAAATTGCCGATGCGTTGCATCTCAACCGTTCCTATCTTTCGACGTTGTTTTCCGAGACCACACATGTATCATTAAAGCAGTATCTGACCGCCAAAAAGATTTCCGATGCCAAAAGAATGCTGACGACGGGCGCGACAATTTCGTCGATCGCCTATGATCTAGGCTTTGCCACCTCCTCTCACTTTATTGCCGTATTCAAAAAAATCACCGGTCAAACGCCCGGTGAGTATCGCCGCAATGCGGAAAAGATTGAAATGTCCGTTATGTGATCAAAATGGATCGAGCCCCACCGTCGGTCTTTTGTTTGAGCAAGCAATGATATTTTCATAATGGGAAAATATGGCTCGTCAAGGGCATCCATCAACCACACGCGCAAAAACTCGGACACCGCCGACCGGCGATGCCCGAGTTTTGTGATTGGACTACGAAATAGATATTTCGACAAATCGGTGAATGGTGTTGAACTCTTGTAAAATCAAGGCGAAGCCTTGTATATCATCAATCCCGCAGGGATTGTATCTCATCAGCCCCCAAAGGGCTGTATATCTTCAAGCCGCAGGAAAGATATGCACGGCTAACGCCTTTGATGATATACCGCCTGACGGCTGATGATATACCAAGCCTGCGGCTTGGATAAAAAATCGACAACTTTCTGCCGAAAGTTGTCGATTTTTGGTCCGAGTGGCGAGACTTGAACTCACGGCCTCTTGACCCCCAGTCAAGCGCGC
>CALDHV010000233.1 GCA_937902305.1 uncultured Clostridia bacterium | reverse complement strand
ATGGAAGCAGGCTGAGCAGGGAGCTGCATTTTTTCCTGGCAGGATGAATGGTTCAAACGGACGTGGAACACCATGCACGCCGTAAACCTCCGCCGGACCTGTTACTGGCCGGACTATCAGACGAATGAGCAGTTCTTCGGCCTGCTGACGCGCCGGATCGGCGGCGGCGAGCTGCGCATTTATATCGAATACATCCGGCGTCAGCACGCAACGCCCAAGCACGGAAAAGAGAGACATAATCTGTTCCGGGCGGGGCTTTTCGATCATATCCGATACCTCGTATACCCGATCCTTGACCGGGGTGACGGCGAGGGAACAATACTTGATGATCTGCTCCGGCGTGACCTCGTTGACGCCGACGACCGATTTGCCGTATTCCTCATACACCCGGCAGAGCTGTGCGCAGACGGGATCGCGCCCGATGATGACATCGTCCCCATACAGCACAGCAAACGGCTCATTACCGACAAAGGCTTTGGCACAGCTGACCGCGTGACCCAGCCCCTTGGTTTCCTTTTGCCGGATGAAGCAAATATTGGCGAGGGAGGATAAACGCTGAACCTCCCGAAGCATATCGGTTTTGCCGGTTGCCTCCAGCCGCTGCTCCAGTTCGATGCTGTGATCAAAGTGATCCTCGATGATGCCTTTTCCGCGGTTGGTGATGATGAGTATGTCCTCAATACCGGAGGCAACAGCCTCCTCGACGATATACTGTATTGCTGGCTTATCAACGATCGGAAGCATTTCTTTCGGCATAGATTTAGATGCCGGGAGTACGCGGGTGCCGAGCCCCGCCGCAGGAATGACAGCTTTTTTGATTTTTTTCATTTTACACACCTGAATTATAAAAATAATTGTATGATCTTAAGAATAAAATCGCATACAAAATACGCGATGATCGGTATACCGTAGGATACACCGCCCAAAGACATCATTTCTCCGGCGGATAGATCGGGGGCATCCGTTTTGACTTTCTCGATTTTTGCCTTGCAGTGGTGAAAATACAGCTTGTTGCCGAAAACAACGAGCAGGATGCGCAATATCAGGAATATACCGCCGATCAGGTAGACCGCGGCAAAATACAGCATCGTTGAGCGGTCTTGCATCATATTGGCGGCAATTTGATTGATCTCGTCGGCGCTGAACTCCTGAAATCCCAGTTGGCCGAGTACGAACAACGACACAAGGTTTTCAAAAGTCTGATAGAGCAACAGCAATATGCCGTATTTGTACATCTTACGGTACAATAGCCAATACGGAGCCAGAATAAACGCCGCCCAGTTCCAGCCGCCGGCACCGCCGTCGGCGATCCTCTTAAAGCGGGTAAGGTAATAGTCCGCCTTGGTTGCTCCGGTCATCGCCATCAGTTCATCCGAACGCACGCCGTCAATCAGCTCGACCGGCTCATCGCTCGGGTGTGAGGTATGCGTGAAAGGGGTATACTCATTGAATGAGCCGTTGCCGGCGGAGCTCCAATCGGTGCTATTCAGCGGGGTGCCGCAATGCTGGCAGTATTCCGCATATTCCGGGTTGGCGGTGCCGCATTGCGCGCAGATATTTTTCGGCGAAGTTGTGGTTGAGACGGGTTCCTCCGTTTTTTGGCGTGTCCATTGCTCCGATGTGCCGTGCAGATGCTCGAGGTGGCAATGCCCCTCCTCATTCCAGCACGCGCGGTGATGGGGCAGACCGCATACCGGGCAGGATACAACATCATCCTGCGGGGTAAACGCCCGCCCGCAGGTCGGACAGCTTTGCCCTTCATAATAAAACATCGGATCACATCCTTTCTTACGCCGTTATTTCGGGTATTATTTCATTGGTGTGCTTTTATCCTTTTGGATAACGTCATGTGCGCCGCCCTCGACAATGCTGGTGGCAGAGACGAGCGTCAGCTTCGCTTTCTTTTGCAGCTCGGGGATGGTCAGCGCGCCGCAGTTGCACATTGTCGATTTGACCTTCGACAGCGTGATCGCAACATTGTCCTTTAAGCTACCGGCATAGGGGACATAGGAATCCACGCCCTCCACAAACGACAGCTTCTTGTCACCGCCGAGATCGTACCGCTGCCAGTTGCGCGCACGCGCCGAGCCCTCGCCCCAATACTCCTTATAGTATGTACCATTCAGGCTGACCTTATTGGAGGGACTTTCATCAAAGCGGGCGAAATAGCGCCCCAGCATAATGAAATCCGCGCCCATAGCCAACGCCAGCGTAATGTGGTGGTCGTAAACGATGCCGCCGTCGGAGCAAACCGGGACATAGATGCCTGTCTCCTCAAAATAACGGTCGCGTTCTGCGCAGACATCAATGAGCGCGGTGGCTTGTCCGCGACCGATGCCCTTGGTTTCGCGGGTGATGCAGATCGAGCCGCCGCCGATGCCGACCTTGACAAAGTCCGCGCCACATTCCGCCAAAAAGCGGAAACCGTCGGCATCTACGACGTTGCCTGCGCCGACCTTAACGGTGTCGCCGTACTTATCGCGGATCCACGCAATGGTGCGCTTCTGCCATTCGGAAAAGCCCTCGGAGGAGTCGATACACAGCACATCCGCGCCCGCCTCAACCAACGCGGGAACGCGCTCGGCGTAGTCTCGGGTATTGATACCGGCGCCGACAACATATCTCTTTTGCGCATCGAGCAATTCATCGGGGTTCTGCTTATGTGAGTCATAGTCCTTGCGGAAGACCATATAGCAAAGCTTGCCGTCGTCGCTGATGATGGGAAGGGAGTTAAGCTTGTGATCCCAGATAATATCGTTTGCTTCTTTCAGCGTGGTGCCCTCTTTTGCCCAAATCAGCTTGTCAAACGGTGTCATAAAGGAGGAGACCTTTTCGTTCGGATCCATACGGCTGACGCGGTAATCACGCCCGGTGACGATGCCGATGAGCTTGCCGTCCGGACTGCCGTCCTCGGTGACGGCGATGGTGGCGTGCCCGGTGCGCTCGGTCAGCGCAATGACATCCGCAAGTGTCGCATCCGGGCGAATATTGGAGTCGCTGCGAACAAAGCCCGCCTTGTAGGTCTTGGCGCGTTTGACCATAGCGGCTTCATCCGCGACAGATTGAGAGCCGTAGATGAAAGAAACGCCGCCCTCGGTCGCCAAAGCAACCGCCAGCCGGTCGCCCGAAACCGACTGCATAATAGCCGAAATCAGCGGAATATTCAGTGAAAGCGCCGGCTCGGTGCCTTTCTTATATTTTACGAGCGGCGTTTTGAGGCTGACATTCGCCGGGATGCATTCGCTGGATGAGTAGCCGGGAATGAGCAGATACTCGTTAAAGGTATGGGACGGTTCGTTGATAAAGGTTGCCATATTGATCTTCCTCTCATAAATTATTTGTAATAGACTATAACAAAAAAGCGCACTCGGCAAAGCCCGGATGCGCCCGGACGAACGCCCGGATATAAGTCAATATGGATATACATATCCATATTGATATTTTTGTCATTATACCAGTGACCGGTAGAAAAGTCAACCCCCAATACTGTTTTTTTGCAGATTATTCCTTGACAAGGAAAGCGTATTTTGATAACATAAAAACAAATAAAAAAATAGGAGATACGATATGATTTTTCGACATTTTGTTACAAGATCGGTAGCTCTTGCGTTGGTTGTGCTGGTCGCAATATCCGGCATTGCCGGTTGGACGGTGGGCGCGTCTGAAACGGAGGTCGGCATTTTTGAATATGACCACTCGACCCGAGGCATCAAATGGGAGTATAACTATTCGACCTCCGAGCTGAATATTTACGGTAGTGGCGCACTGATCGACAACGACGAGCACGAGGAATATATGCTTTATAAGTTGAAAGATCCGCTGAGTGTGAAGACCATCATTATTGATGACCGCATCACTGAAATCGGTCGCAATATCTTTACCGGTCTTTACAAGGTGCGGGACATCAAGTTCCCCGCATCGCTCAAAAAGATCGGCAAGGCTGCTTTTATGGATTTCAACGTCTTGTCAGACATCAAGCTGCCGGAGGGACTGACCACGATCGGTACCTACGCTTTCAAAAATTGCGACAATGTTGAGGAGATCGAACTGCCGTCTACTGTGACGAGCATCAGCGGCTATGCGTTTGAAAGCTGTGAATTGCTGGAGAAGGTCGTCATCCCGCGTGGCATCAAGACGATCGGCACGGGCGCTTTCAGCGGGTGCAAAAAGCTGACGATTTACGGCTACCGCGATACTGCGGCGTATGTTTATTGCCTACAAAACAATGTTCCTTTTGTCGATCTCGATCCCGCCAAAGAGACGGAACAAAATGTGATCGTCGCGCCGACTGACGTACAGCCGAAAACGACCGTGACCCGTGCAACAAAGGCGGCAAAAACGAAAGCCACGACCGTGCCGACGACCGCCGTTGTGACCGAGCCGGAGGACACGCCTGCCGACGCGCCGCGTAATTCCGTATGGTACTTGATTGGCGGCGGTGTCCTGTTACTTGCCGGTGTCGTTATCGTTGTTCTGATTGTTGTTGTCCGTAAGAAATAGTGATTTGTCTATCCATTAGGAGGAAAAGAAAATGGTGTCCCGTTCCTGGTTGCGTTGTATGTTATCCGTTTTGATTGTTTTCGTGCTGTTTGTTTTGCTCGTTCCCGCCGTGTCTGCCGAAGTGACGCAGAGCGGCGCACTCGATTATTTCGTCGGCGGAAAAAAGTTTACCTGGACTTTTGATGAAACGTCGGGTGTTCTAAATGTTTCCGGACGGGGTGCGATCCCGGATTATTCCGATTCCGAGCAGTATTTTATGACCCATCTTCGGTATCCCGCCGGTGTACGCACCGTGGTGATTGAGGAGGGTATCACCGAGATCGGTAAAAATATTTTTTCCGGACTGTATAAAGCGGCGTATTTTTCGTTCCCATCCACACTGCATACGATCGGTACGGGCGCATTTACCGACACGAACATTTCCCGGGTGATATTACCGGAGGGGTTGTCATCCATCGGTAATTATGCATTCCAGAATTGCGAAAACATCGTCTCAATCGAGATACCGCATACTGTGAAAAAAATCGGCGCGGGGGCATTCCTGAATTGCGGCGCTTTGGAAAAGGTCGAAATTCCGTCCAGCGTTCAGTCTATTGGCGCGGGAGCCTTTGCAAAATGCCCGCTTCTCAAGATCTTCGCGTTAAAGAATACGGCGGCGTATAACTACGCATTGACGGAGGATATTCTTTTCGTTGATACCGCACCGACCACCACTGCAGAGCAGAAGCTGCAACCGGGCGAAACCACGGCGCGCGTGACCTATGTTCTGCGTACTCGCGTGACTGCCAGTCACACAAAAGCACCAAAGACCACTGCCGCGCCGGTCGAGGCGGAGCCGCACGAGCGCTCCAAGACCGCGTTGGTACTGGCGATCCTGCTCCAGCTCATTGTTATCGGCGGAGCGGTGTATTTGTGGGCTTTTAAGAAACCGAGCAAAAAATAAAACAAGCGGCTGTTAAAAACTCGTTTTTTAACAGCCGCTTGTTCATTTGCTGTAAAGACATTCCTCTGCAAGCGGGCAGACAGTGCAGTGCGGGGAACGTGCGGTGCAGATGTCCCGACCAAACATCACCAGTCGATGACAGAAGGCGTTGCTTTCGGTCGGCGGTAGCACCCGACGAAGCTGTTTTTCCGTTTTCAGCGGGTCTTTGGTGCCGTCGGTCAGCCCCAGTCTGCCGCTAATGCGTATGCAATGCGTGTCCGCCACCACCGCGGGTTGTCCGAATACATCCCCGCAGACCAAATTAGCGGTTTTGCGCCCGACACCGGGTAGCTTGGTCAGCTCCTCGATCGTCTGCGGTATTTCGCCGCCGTATTTGTCGCGCAACATCACGCACATTGCTACGATGTCGCGCGCCTTGGTCTTATATAGCCCGCAGGAGTGTATGTATTCCTCGACCTTAGCCGGCTGTGCCTCGGCAAATGCCGCGAGTGTCGGAAACCGTGCAAATAAGGCGGGCGTGACCATATTGACCCGCTCGTCGGTGCACTGGGCGGCCAGCCGCACCTGCACCAGCAGC
>CALDHV010000232.1 GCA_937902305.1 uncultured Clostridia bacterium | reverse complement strand
CGGTGGAGTTTGAAGACCTGCCGACCTACACGCCCGCGCCCTTTGCCCGACCGCAGACGCCTGCCGCGCCGCCTGCTCCAGTAGCCGAGCCGGAGCCGCAGACGCAGACCACCTTTGCCGTGCCGGACAAACCGGTGCGACTGATCGGGGAATACCGGATGACCTATATTTTGGCGGAGTATGACGGCAAGCTCTATATCATTGATAAACACGCCGCTCACGAGCGGATATTGTATAATGACCTCAAAAGCCGGGAACGCGCGGATGCGCAGATGCTTTTGGCTCCGCAGTCGGTTTCGGTCAGCCGTGAGGAGCATACTGCGCTGATTGAGCATCTTGACCTGCTGCGTCAGGCGGGGATCGAAATGGAGGATTTCGGCGGCGGCACCGTGCTGGTGCGTTCGTTCCCGCTGATCCTTTCCGGCACGGATATCGACGCGACGGTGCGTGAGATCGCCGCCGGTCTGACCGACGGGGCGCACTCTCTGCAATCCGCCAAGCTCGATTGGATCTATCATTCCTCCGCCTGCCGCGCCGCCGTCAAGGCGGGTGATCGCTCGACACCGGAGGAGCTTGCCGCGCTTGCTAAAGAGGTGCTGACCCGCGAGGATGTGCGCTATTGCCCGCACGGACGCCCGGTCTGCATCGAGCTGACCGAAAAGGAGCTGGAAAAGCAATTCGGCAGAATACAGTAAAAGGAGTGGTCGGCGGTGCGTTCCCGTCCTTATATTGTGATCGCCGGGCCGACCGCGTCCGGTAAGACGGCGCTTGCCGTCGAGGTGGCAAAGCGGATCGGCGGCGAGGTCGTTTCTGCGGATTCGATGCAGATATATGCCGATGTTTCGGTCGGGACGGCGCGCCCTAATACGGAGGAAATGCAGGGCGTTGCACACCATTTGCTGGGCTTTGTGCCGCTGGGTGAAAAATACAGCGTCGCCCGTTTTTGCGCCGATGCGGACGCCGCCTTTTCCGCGATTTTTGCGCGGGGAGCGACGCCGGTGCTGTGCGGCGGAACGGGTCTGTATATCCAATCGTTTATGGAAAATCTGTCGTTTTTGGAGCAGCCGTCGGATGAGAAAACGCGCCGCCGCTTACAGGATGAGTCGCGCGAATACGGCGGTGCCGCTATGTTGGAGCGCCTGCGTGCCGTTGATCCCGAAACCGCGTCCCGGTTGCACGAAAACGATCTGCACCGCATCGTGCGCGCGCTGGAGGTTTATGCCGTGTCCGGTGTACCGATCAGCGAGCAGGTGCGACTTTCCCACCAACAGCCGTCCCCCTACAGTGGATGCGCATTTTTGCTCAATTTCCGCGACCGGGCGACGCTGTATGAGCGTATTGACCGGCGGGTGGAGCAGATGCTACAAAATGGGCTGACCGAGGAGGCGCGCCGCGTCTACGATACCGCGCGGGACGCAACGGTGTGGCAGGCAATCGGCTATAAAGAGCTGTTGCCGTACCTTCGTGGCGAATGGTCGCGGGATCAAGCAGTTACGGCGCTCAAAGCGGGCACGCGGCATTATGCCAAACGCCAATTGTCTTGGTTTCACCGTATGCCGCAGATGCAGGAATTGCTTGTGGAAGATTACGCCGATACCGCGGCGCTCGGCGCGGCGGTCGTGGCGACGTTTCAAAAGTTTTGTCGGGAGGATGACTAATGGCGACCTCTACAGAGAGAAAACCGAATATCCAAAAGCTGTTATCGGTGCTGTTTATGCTGGCGGTGCTTGCCTACGGCGGGTATCAGGCGTATCGCAGTATCTTTTCCTCCATCAGAACGGAAATGGCGACGGAGCACAGTGTGTATGAGTCCATCGAGGCGCAGGGGATCGTTTTCCGTACCGAAACGGTCATTCCCTCTGCCAAGAGCGGGTATATCTATTACACGGTGGATAACGGCACACACGTTTCCAAGAACGGGGTCATCGCCTCGGTGTATTCCCAAGCCGATGACGGACTGCTGGAACAGCAGATCGCGGAGATTGATGATGAGATCGACACACTCCACGCGATACAGGAGGATAATACTTACAGCCGCTTGACACTGGATATGGTCAATAACCAGATCGTCGATGTGGTCAACGGAATGGTGCGGCAAACGGAAAGCGGGTCATTCGGCTCGCTGTCCGATGCGAAAACCGAGCTGTTGACGCTGATGAGCAAAAAGAAGCTCATCACCGGGGAAAAGCTGGACTTTTCCGCCGCCATATCGTCTCTCCAGTCCGAGCGCCAGCGTCTGCAATCCTCGTTCCATAAGGCGATCGCCTCCGTTCGTGCGCCGGTCGCGGGCTATTTTGCCAATAAGACCGACGGCTTCGAAAACATTTTGGCAAAGATCGACCCCAAATCCCTCACGGTGGCGGATGTGCAGAAGTATCTGTCGATGGAAGCCGCACCGGTGGCGAATACCTGCGGAAAGATCGTCAGCGGCTATGTATGGTATATTGCCTGCGTCGTGCCGGATAGCTATTATAATACGCTGACGGTGGATAAATCCCTGACATTGCAGTTGTCCTTTGTGACCGAGGATCCGATCCCGGTTACGGTCGTTGCCTGTAACAAGGACAACAACGGTAATTTGGCGGTTGTATTTTGCAGTACGTATATGTCAGCGGAGCTTTCGACCATCCGCAATGAAAATGTGCAGATACAGCTGGTGCGTCACAACGGACTTAAGGTGCCGAAACGCGCCATCGTCGTGAAGGAGGATCGCACCACCGGCGTATATATCCGCAGCGGAAATGTGGTATCCTTCCGCAAAATTGAACAGGAATACAGCGAGCCGGCGGATTATGTGATCTGCAAAAATATGACCAAATCGGGCTATTTGCGCCTGTATGACGATATTATCGTGGGAGGTAAAAATCTCTATGACGGAAAGATCATACGATGACTATGCCGAGCTGGAGGAAAACCTCAAGAGAGTAGAGGAGGAGATCTGCGCGGCCTGCGCCGCCGCCGGCAGACGGCGGGAGGAGGTGCGTTTGCTTGCCGTGACCAAGACAGTGCCGATAGAGCGGATCAACCGCGCCATTGAGTTTGGTGTGCGGCAAATCGGTGAAAACCGTGTGCAAGAATATCTGCAAAAAAGCGATGCGCTCCTGTGTCCGGTCGAAACGCACTTGATCGGGCATTTGCAGACCAATAAGGTTAATGCTATCGTTGGTAAAGTGGATATGATCGAATCCGTGGATAGTCTCCGGCTGGCGGAAATGATTTCCCGCCGCTCCCAGACGCTTGGCATCATTACCCAAGTGCTTGTCGAGGTCAATATCGGCGGCGAGGAGTCAAAATCGGGGGTAGCGCCGGACAAATTGGATGAATTACTCGAAAAAATCAGCCCTTTGCCCGGCATAAAAGTGCGCGGATTGATGACTATTGCCCCGATTTTGACCGAAGAACGAAAAAAAAGAGCGGTTTTTTCAAAAATGTTGCGTCTCTTTGTTGACAAGCAGGGCAAAAAAATGGATAATATAGATATGCGGGAATTGTCGATGGGTATGTCCGGCGATTTTCGCGAAGCGATTGCCGAGGGATCGACCATTGTCCGTATCGGCTCGGCGATATTCGGAAAGCGAGATTATTCAATATAACATAGGAGGAACAAATGATGGATTTGATCAAACGGCTTTTCAGTGATGAAGGCGATGTGGAGGAGACCGGCGAAAAGTCCGGCGTCGATTTTGTTCAAAAGACCGTTCCTGCTCCGTCCGCAGATCGGGACGATAATCCCAAGCGCGGTAATAAGGTCGTTAATATTCACGCGACAGCGCAGTTGCAGGTGGTTCTGGTCAAGCCGGAGCGCTTTGACGATGCCAGCACCGTTGCCGATCATCTCAACGCCAAGCGGACGGTCGTCCTCAATCTCGAGGGCGCCAATAAGGACGTTGCCCGCCGTATACTCGATTTCTTGAGCGGTGTGGCGTACGCCAATGACGGACAGATCAAGAAGGTGGCAAACTGCACCTTTATCATCACGCCGTATAATGTCGGCTTGATGGGCGATCTGCTTGACGAATTGGAGAATAATGGTCTCTACTTCTGATGACCGATCCGAAATATCGGCATTAGAGCGGGTGGAGGATGCCGTCCGTCTGTGCCAAAAGCGTTGCTTTCCCTGCTACGTCGGTTTTTTGGATGAGGCGGAGCAGACCCGGTTGTGTGATCGCTTGCCGGAAAGTCCGGATGTCGGGTTTTCCTTTTTCGGCGGCTATGACGGCGCACAGAGACGGTTTTTCGCCGTGTATCCGGCGGGTGATGAGCCGCAGGCGGCGGAGTATCCGCTTTGCGCGCTGGCGTTTCGCTATCGCACGGGAAAGGAGCTGACCCATCGCGATTTTCTTGGCGCGATGCTGTCGGCAGGGGTGCGTCGGGACGCGATAGGGGACATTCTATGCGGCGATGGGCTTGCTGTGGCTTTTGTGCGGCGCGAGATCGCCGCGTATATCGCAGACAATATTTGCACCGTCGGCAGAGAGGGCGTTCGCATCGAAACGGATTATGACGGTGATTTGCCCGTGGCGCACGGATTTGTCGATATACACGAGACGGTGGCTTCCCCGCGCTTGGACGCGGTTGTCAAGGCGCTGATCGGTTGCTCGCGTGAGCAGTCGGCGCGTATGATCCAAGCGGGGCTTGTTTCGCTGGAGCATCGCCCCGTCGATTCGGTTTCGCGGGTACTGACGGCGCCGGTAACGGTTTCGGTACGCGGCTACGGTCGATTTTCGGTGGATCAGCTCGGCCCTGAAACAAAAAAAGGACGGCTCAATCTTTTTGCACGGAAATACAAATAATACCAACAGAGAGGATGACAAACTATGGTTTCGGCACAGGATATTCGTGATGTTCGTTTCAACCGCTCGATCGGCGGGTATAAAACCGATGAGGTGGATGCTTTTCTGGAGGTATGCGCTGACACGGTGGAGCAATTGACCAAGACCAATGAGGAAAACAGCCGCAAAATGCAGGTGTTGGCGGAATCGGTGGTCGAATACCGTAAGCAGGAGGACAGCATCCGCAATGCTTTGCTTCACGCGCAACGCGCCAGCGACGAGATGATGACCGAGACGCGGCAAAAGGCGGATGAGGTGCTTGCCGCCGCCAATGCAGAGGCGGAGCAGACCCGCGCCGCGTTGCAGGCGGAAAAGGCGGAGCAGCGCGAGCGGATCCAAAAAGAGGCGGACGAAAAGGTAGCTTCGGTGAAAAAAGAGGTCGAGGATGCCAAGTCGGAGCTTGCCCGCTTACAGCAGGAGGTCGCCGCCTTCAAATCAAAGCTGCTCGGCATCTATCACGAGCATTTGACGCTGATCGGCGTGCTCGGTGACGAGCAACCGGCGGACGAGATCCTGCCGGATGCCAAATCGGCGGAATAAACCGATATTACGGCGGATTGAGACCGGTTGGCTTGGGCGCGCTCATTTGGGGGACTGTTTTTCCCTAAGTGAACGCGCCTTTCAATCCGCTTTTTCACGGAGGTAGGCAATGACGGGCATATTGTTTATGCTGTCCGCGCTGTTGGTCGCCTGCGACCAATTCAGCAAGTTCCTGGCGGTCAAGTATCTGGCGGGGCAGTCGGCTTTTGTGATCTGGGATGGCGTGCTGGAATTGCGCTATTGCGAAAATACCGGCGTGGCGTTCAGTATGCTGGAAAACCAGCGGTGGATATTCATTCCGCTGACGCTGGTCGTGATGCTCCTGGTTGCGGTCATTTTGCTACGCAGTGAATTGTGCCGATATAAGCTTTTCGGCTTGTCGGCGGCGCTTATTTTAGCCGGAGGAGCGGGCAATCTGATCGACCGGATCGTGATGGGCTATGTGACCGATTTCATTTATGTCAAGATCATTGATTTTCCCATTTTCAATTTTGCCGATTGCTGTGTGACGGTTGGTGCGGTGCTGTTGTTCGTTTTCTTCCTGTTCGTCTATCGGGAGAAAGAGGAAAAGCCATTGCGCACGCTGTTATTCGGGATACCGACGCACGCAAAGAAAGCCGAGGGGTCAGATCATGCCGCAGGCGACGACGAAAAACTGGATAACGACGGCTGACGGGGCAGGAAAACGCCTGGATCAGTCGGTGGCGGAAACGCTCGGTGTCAGCCGTTCGCAGGTACAGCTGTGGCTGGCGGCGGGCAGGATCACCGTCAATGGCAAACCGGCGGATAAAAAAGATAAGCCGAAGCCGGGTGACCGCGTGGAGGTGCAGATCCCCGCACCGGTCGAATATGAAGCCAAGGCGGAGAATATCCCACTGAATATCGTCTATGAAGATGACGACCTGCTGGTCGTCAACAAGCCGAAAGGAATGGTCGTGCATCCTGCCGCCGGACATGGGGAGGGAACGCTGGTCAATGCGCTGTTGGCGCATTGTGCCGATCGGCTGTCCGGTATTAATGGCGTGATGCGTCCGGGCATTGTCCACCGCATCGACAAGGACACCAGCGGTCTGCTGATCGTCGCCAAAAGCGACCGCGCCCACAGCGGATTGGCGGAACAGATCAAGGTGCATAGCTTTGACCGCGTGTACGAGGCGATGGTGGTCGGTCATTTGCCGCAGGCGGCAGGAATGGTGGATGCGCCGATCGGCAGACATCCGACAATGCGCAAGAAAATGGCGGTCACGACCGTTCATTCCCGCCCGGCGCGGACGCACTACGAGGTGCTCGCGGAATATCCGGGATATTCCCATGTGCGCTTGCGGCTGGAGACCGGGCGCACGCACCAGATCCGCGTGCATATGGCGTATTTGGGACACCCTGTCGCAGGCGATACGGTGTACGGCGCGAGCCGTCAGCCGTCGGAGTGCGCCGGGCTGTCCGGGCAATGCTTGCACGCGAAGGAAATTGGGTTCGTGCATCCCGTGACGGGGGAGAGAATGTATTTTTCGAGTGACCTGCCGGAGTATTTTCGTGCCTTTTTAGAGCGGCTGGATAAAGGAAAATGAGCCGTGTGCAAATTATCGAAAAAAAGGCGAATTTTTTCTTTTCAGCCCTTGACAAACGGCAATAAATAGTATATGATATAACACGCGCTTGACACCAAAAGGGGTCGAGTTGCGATATGGGCCTGTAGCTCAGCTGGGAGAGCGTTCGGTTCGCATCCGAGAGGTCGAGAGTTCGAGTCTCTTCAGGTCCACCAAAAATGTTATCGACTGACTTTTAATATATCGAATTGCTTATGTTCAAAATTAAATAAAAAATCTTTTATATTTTTTTGATTATTTAATTGCATCATTGTATAATAAAACCAAAAAGACATACATTATGAAAGATTTGCCTTTAATTGAGATCGTAAGTGCAGTTTTTTTGTTTATTCTATTAGCAAACCGAATGGCTAAAAAAGATCAGAGCAGTAGTTTGAGGCTTGTTAAGGTTCTTTTAGTGTCGTCAATTGTATGGTTAACCACTAATGCATTGGCCGAGATTTTAAACGGAACTGCCCCAAAGTGGCTTTTAGGTAGTTTATTTTTGATTTCATATGTAATGTGTCCAATCTGCGCTTTAGTACTTGGATTTTATGCTGATAGTTATATTAATGAAAAGGGAAAAGTCTCTAGACTTTGGTTTAGAGTTCCATCCTTATTAATGATAGTAAGCATTATAGATTATATTATTTCTTTTGCTGTTGGAAACCTTGGAACTTTTGTTGGCGACACTTTCGTTTATCAAGACACAATTCCAATGCTTTCTTTAGTGTTGTTTTATATCTTTTTAATTTATGCTCCTACCATTTGCTTTATATTAAGAAAGAAAATTGGTGGCACTCAGGCAGGCTTTTATATCACTTTTAATCTTCTTCCAATAGGAATTTCATTGATTATATTAGCCACAATCAATATCGATTTTACCGTTTTAGCAACCGCACTTTCTGCAGTTGTTTTATGTTATACCTTAGAAGGTGACTTACAGAA
>CALDHV010000231.1 GCA_937902305.1 uncultured Clostridia bacterium | reverse complement strand
GTTTCTGGATCGCCGACGGCGACGATACGACGGAGTTCCAGAACAACAATAGACCCGACAAAATCGTCTACCGTCATAACCGTGGCTCCAGCGGGCACATCATCCAGGATAAGGACGGTATGAAGTACGAGCTGAAGACCGGCGAGTGGCAGTTGTTCACCGGCACCTATACCCCGACCAAAGTGAGCGAGGATAAGTCGCCGACGCAGGGCGATGAGCCGTCCTACATCCGTATCGGCGTCAGCCATACGAATGGAACAAACTCCGCTCACGTCTTCTATGTCGATGACTTCATTTGCATGACCTACGACGATAAGGGCGAAATGACCAATACGCTGATCGACAAGGTTGACAAGTTCGGTTTGTTTGCGACCGATGTCGGCGGCACGCTCGCCGGCGAGATCGGCACCTCCAAGGGCGCTATCTACACCCTGAAGGGCGATGCCGCTGAAACCGAGTACACCGCTATTCGTGTGTTTGCAAACTACAAGACCACCTCTGCCGATTGCGATACCCTCAGCTTTGCCGGTAATGCGTACAAGATCAAAGAGCGCGGCATCATGGTCGGACAGGCGAGCGAATACAATGACACCGACAACCCGCTCGACATCACGCAGTACAATTACCAGCTCGTTTCCAGCAAGACCGGTAATTTCGCCGATTGCTGGGATTATGACGAGGATACCGGCGTTTGCACCTACAGCTTGCTGATCAAGAACATCAGCGAGGAAGATGCCGCGGTTGATTTCGTCTACCGTTCTTATATGATCATTGAAATGAACGGTGCTGAAAAGGTCATCTACGGCGATCTGTCCGCGGCTGTCAGCGCGGAGGCTATCCACGCGGCGGCTGAGGAGAAGACCGGCGGCACGATCGCTTGGTTCACCAAGGAAGAGCCGGTCTGACGGTTTGATCTCCCCGTAGCTGTGAGCGCGGCTCACAGACATATGGCATAATCAAGTCCCGGGTGGGCGCAGGGCGCCCACCCGGGCAGGATGCCGGGGCGGAGCACATCCCCCGTCGGGGCGAGCATCGCTCGCCCGCGTCCGGGACATTGTGCAAAGCCACCCCACGCGCATCCATCCAATTTTTCCCGCATTGACGGAGGAACGGAGAAAACCTTATGAAACATCAGCTTTTGATCGTCGTAGCACTGCTCCTTGCCCTGGCACTGTTTCTGACGGCGTGCGGCAGGAATGAAAATACGGCATCTGACCCCGTGTCCTCCGATGCGGAAACCGAGTCATCCGTCCACCCGACGGGTGAGCCTACGGCCGCCAAGACCTATGTCGATGACGGCGTGGCGGAGCTGGACAATCCCGGCTCGACCCAAGCCGCCGGTACGAACGGCACGACTGCGACCGCCTCGCGCGGCGCAACCGCAACCAAGGATGACACCACGCCTATGACGGTTGCCCATAAAACCGGTACCACCGCTCCGATCGAGAGCGGTACCACGACAACCACAAAAAAAGCAGTGCCCTCTGACCCGGATTTTAATAACAAGGAAAACTATATCATCGTTGAGTTTTAGGCTTTGACTGTGGGTACCCCCCTCGGTCCGAGCCCCTTTTGGGTTTTTGACCCGTGTGAAAAGCGTTTTCAAGATCATCGCACATCCCCCGTCGGGCGAGCCGTTGGTTTGCAGAGTTGTTTCCGATACGCAGAAGCAAAAACCGTAGGGGACGACGTCCTCGGCGTCCCGATGATCAACCCCCGTCGGGGCGAGTATCGCTCGCTCGCTGTTCCGCATTACCCGGGTAATAACGCATTTCCCGGGTAATGATCCTTGCATTCCCAGCATTCCCCGTTCGATTTTTTGATCCTGTTAATTAAGGTGGTAGGATTTATGAAACTTTATTTGAGAGGAATTGCTCTTGCGGCGGCTCTGCTGTGTGCCTTGAGCGTTATGCCCCTTGCTGTGTTCGCTGAGCCGGACACCGCGCAGGTCGCTACCGCTCCCGCGCCCGACAGCCCCGACCCCGTCAGCGCAACTCCGACGATCGCCGCGACGGAGGAGGCAACTCCTTATTACGCATACCGCGCCGCGTCCAAATTGAGCCCGGCGAAGGCAAACGGCGATCAACCGCTGGCAGTAGCGTCTGCAACAACCGTGACGGAGGAGAAAAAGATCACCCGCCGCGACGACGCGACCTTCGGAACGGTCTTTTATGTCGATAACGGCAGTGAAATATCGTTCAAAATGACCGTCCCGGCCGACGCGACCTATACGGTCGGCGTTGTATTCGATAATGTGAATGAAACGGCCGAGCAGTACCCTATCGGCCTGAAAATAGACGGCAAGCTCCCTTTCGCGGAGAGCGACAAGCTGGTGCTCGACGCCATTTGGGAGGATGACGGCGGTGTCCGCGAGCTGTCGAATGGCGACCAGGTCGCCCCGGCACAGAAGCACAAGGCGGGCTTTGTCGACCAGCTTCTGTATGACGAGTCCGGCGTGGCGATCTATCCGCTCGAATATCAGCTCACCGCCGGCGAGCACATCTTCACCGTCACCGGTCAGGGCAAGGCATTTTTGCTTGCCGCATTGCGGCTGTATGCCCCCGAGGTCATCCGCGACTATGCGGATGTTTCCGCCGGCTACGGCTCCGCCGCCAAATATGACGGCGATCAGATCGTCATTGAGGCGGAGGACTCACTCTACCGTAACTCGTATTCGCTGTCGGCTAAGTCCGACAACGGCAGTGCGGGCATTTCGCCCGCCAGTGCCAACCAGTCGCTGATCAACTACATCGGCTCGACAACCTGGCTCAGCCCCGGGCAGGAGATCTCCTGGCAGATCGACGTGCCGCAGGACGGCTTGTATAAGCTGGGCTTCGCCTTCAAGCAGATCACCATTACCGACGGTGTGGTGTACCGTTGGCTGAAGATCGACGGCAAGACCCCGTTTGCCGAGGCGACCGAGATCAGCTTCGACTACGGCATCGGCTGGCAGTTCGACACCTTTGGCAAAAAGGACGAAAAGGGCAAGGTCGATCCGTACCTCTTCTATCTGACCAAGGGGCCGCACACGCTGTCCCTCGCGGTCACGCTGTCCGACATTGCGCAGGTCTTCCACCGCCTGGAGGAGATCGTCAACTCGATCGGTGATCTGTACCTCGATATGGTTATGATCACCAGCGACAGCCCTGACCCCAACCGCGACTATATGCTCCACAAGCAGATCCCCGATTTTGAAAAGACCCTGAAGGACAACATTGCGTTGCTTGACGGGCTTTCCGCCGAGATCGGTGTCGAGCTGCGGGTCAACGGGGAGCTGGACGGCGCGATCAAGAATATGTCGCGTATCCTCGATGAGATGGCGAACAACCTCTATGATTCGCACCTGTACATATCGACCTACTACTCCGCCTATCAAACGCTGGCGGCGTGGCTCTACGATATTAAGAATATGTCGCTGAGCCTCGACCAGATCGTGTTGGCGGCGCCGGATAAGGAGTTTAAGACCCCGAAGGCAGGCTTCTTCCAGAGTATGCTGTTCAATATCCAGCGTTTCATCCACTCCTTCTCGGCGACCAGCACCGTGGTCAGCGGCAGCGGCAAGGATCAGCCGACCATCAAGATCTGGGTTGGCTGGGGTCGTGACCAGGTCAAGATCCTCAATACGCTGATTCAGGATTCTTTCACCTCGCAGAAAGGTATCAACGTCAAGGTCGAGCAGGTCAACGCCTCACTGGTGCAAGGTGTTATCTCGCACAACTCGCCCGACCTGTATCTGCACATGGCGCGTACCGAGCCGGTCAACCTGGCGATGCGCGGCGTGCTTTATAACCTCAAGAACTTCTCCGACTATGAGGAGGTGCTCAAGCGGTTTGAAAAGGGCGCCGAAACGCCGTACCTCTACCGCGACGGGTGCTACGCTTTGCCGGATACGCAATCGTTCTATGTGATGTTCTACCGCAAGGATATTCTCAAGGAGCTGGGCATTGAGGTGCCCAAGACGTGGGATGAGTTCCTCGCCGCGACCGGTATTCTCCAGCGGAACAATATGAATACTTACCTGCCGTACACCAAGATCGGTGCGGCGACCACCGTTAACACCGGCGCCGGCGGTTTGACCATCTTCCCGACAATGCTGATGCAGAACGGCGGTCAGGTCTACAATAAGGAGTTGAGCGCAACGGCGCTCAACAGCGTCGAGTCCATCCGCTCGTTCACCTTCTGGACGGATTTCTATACGAAATACAGTCTGGAGCAGGATGCCAACTTCTTCAATAAGTTCCGTGTCGGCGTTATGCCGCTCGGCATCGCCGGATATACGCAGTATCTCACCTTCCGCGTTGCGGCGCCCGAGATCGAGGGCAAGTGGGGTATGGCGGAGCTGCCCGGCGTGATGCAGGAGGACGGCACCATCAACAATGTCTGCAGTGGCTCCGGTACCGGCGCCATCATTATGAAATCCAGTAAGAACAAGGATGCCGCGTGGGAGTTCATCAAGTGGTGGACTTCGGCGGAGACCCAATACCGCTACTCGGCAGAGTGCGAGGCGGTGCTCGGCGAGTCCGGCAGAACCTCGACCGCCAATATCGAGGGTCTGCAACGCTTGTCTTGGGATTCCGAGGCGCTGGATGTCATTATGAAGCAGTGGGAAAAGGTCGAAGAAATCGCGGAGGTTCCGGGCAGTTACTTCGTATCCCGTTCGATCGACCAGGCGTTCTGGGCGGTCAAGAACGGAACCTCGTCTCCGAAAGAAGCCATCATTGACTGGTCGGAGATCTGTGATAAGGAAGTTGCCCGCAAGATCGCCGAATACGCGGATAAAGATCCGGATGGAGAGTGAGCCATGAAAAAGAATACGTTTTTTGATGTCCTGAAGGAACGGTGGCAGCTATACATTCTGGTCGGCCCGTTTTTGGTTCTTTTCTTCCTCTTTACGGTGTTGCCGGTTTTGTCCTCTATCGTTCTGAGTTTCTTCCATTTTGATATGGTTTCGGTGCCCGATTTCGCCGGCGTGGAGAACTACCTGCGTATGTTCATCCAGGATGACCTGTTCCCGATCATTCTGAAAAATACGCTGATCCTCGCCGTGCTGACCGGCCCGCTTGGATTCCTGCTGTCGTTCGTGCTGGCATGGTTGATCAATGAGTTCCGCCCGTCGGTGCGCACCCTGCTGTCGTTTATGTTCTATGTGCCGGCTCTGGTCGGTAACGGACTGTACATCTGGCAGGTGCTGTTCAGCAGTGATAGTTACGGCTATATGAACAGCGTGTTGCTGTCGCTGGGTGTGTTGACCGCTCCGGTGCAGTGGCTGTCCAGCGAAGCCTACATCGTGCCCATCGTGGTGATGGTGCAATTGTGGCAGAGCATGGGCGTGTCGTTCCTCGCCAACATCTCCGGCTTGCAGAATATCAATGTCGAGCTGTTTGAGGCGGGCGCCGTGGACGGCATCCGCAATCGCTGGCAGGAGCTGTGGTATATCACCCTGCCGGGTATGGAGCATATGCTTTTGTTCAGCGCCGTTATGCAGATCGCCAGCGCGTTCTCCATCAGTGGTACCATCACGGCTCTGGCGGGTTATCCGACCGTCGGCTATGCGGCGGACACCATCGTGTCCTACCTGACCGATGTCGGTACAGTCAAATATGAAATGGGTTATGCTTCCGCATTGTCGGTCATCCTGTTCCTGATGATGATCGGTACGCGTGCGGTGATAGCCAAGTTGTTGAAGAAGGCGGGTACTTGATATGAAAATGAAAAACTTCTTCAAAGGCTTTGCCCGTCCGCGCTCCGATATTGCGCATACGCAAGCGCGTAAGTTTACCCGTTCCAAGTTCGGCAATGTCGTGCTGTTCGCGTTCCTGTTCCTGTACGGCGCCTATTCGGTGCTACCGTTGGTCTACAGTATCGCGACCTCCTTCAAGCCCTTGGATGAATTGATGATCTTCCCGCCGACACTGTTCACGGTGCGGCGTCCCACGATCAGCAACTTCCTCATCCTGCCGGAGCTGATCACCAGCTTGAGCATCCCGTTCTCGCGGTATATGTTCAACAGCCTGTACATCAGTGTCGTCAGTACGGCGTTGCACGTATTGGCTTCCGGTATGGCGGCGTTCGTGCTGTCCAAGACGGATCTCAAGTTCAAGAAAACGATCTTCCTCATCATCCAGTTCTCGCTGTTGTTCAACGGCTATACGCTGGGTGTGCCGCGTTACCTGATCTATACCGGACTGAACCTGATCGACAAGTACGCAGTCTATATCCTGCCCGCCATCCCGTCGTCCATGGGCGTCTTCCTGATGAAGCAGTATATGGACGGTTATGTGCCGGATGCGCTGATCGAAGCGGCGCGTATCGACGGTGCGAGCTGGTGGAAGACCTACTGGCGGATCGTATTCCCGATCGTGCGCCCGAGCGTGCTGACGCTGGTGCTGTTCTCATTCCGTGATATGTGGGCGACGATCCCCGGCGGTACGATCTTCAGCGAGTCGCTGAAAACCCTGCCCACCGTTATGTCCACCATCGGTTCCGGCGGTATCGCCCGTACCGGTGCTTCGATGGCGGCGTCGGTGCTGTTGATGATCCCGCCGATCCTGGTGTACTTGATCTCGCAGAGCAGTATCAAGGAAACCATGGGTAGCGCCGGTATCAAGGGTTAAAGGAGGGGCAGATTGTGAAAAATATGAAGAAAAAAAGCAAGCTGGCCTTCCGGAATCTGGTGCTGACTGCGGTTTTGTTCGCTTTGATCGTTTCTCCGGTCTTGGCGAAAGAGCCGTTTACCAGTTCCGCCGGCTCCAACGAGCTGATTTATGAATCCTACACTTATTGGGAGGAATTGGGCGCCGGTCAAAAGTCGATGTCCTACACGAAGCCGACCTATTCCGTTAAGCAGGTCATTTCTCCCGAAAGCCTGGGTCAGCCGATCTTTGACGAGCTCAACGATATTTGCACCGATGAGAATGGCAATGTGTACATCCTCGACGGCGGCGCGTCGAAGATTATCAAGACCGATGCCGAGTATAAGTATGTCAAGACCTTCGGCGATGCGAAATACACCGGCGAGGCAATGACCATCTACAGCTCGGATAAAACCCAAAAGTTTGACATCAAGCCCGGCGATATGCTCCACTATGAGGATGCGACCGGTATCTTTGTCAAGAACGGTCTTATCTACATCGCGGATACCGAGAACTGGCGCGTCATCGTGATGAATGACGCGGGCGAGGCGGTCTCGCTGTTGACCATCCCGGTCTCCAAGCTGATTCCGGACGACTTCAAGTATAAGCCGCTGAAGGTCGCGGTGGATTCGAAGGACTACACCTATGTCATCTGCGACGGCTCCTATTACGGCGCGGTGGTGTATTCCCCGCAGATGGAGTTCCTCGGCTTCTACGGCGCGAACACCGTCAGCGCCTCGGTGCTGGATGTGTTGCAGAACCTGTTTACCCGCCTTTTCTCCAATGACGAAAAGCGTAGCGGCGGTATGATCAAGCTGCCGTATCAGTTCATTGATATGGCGGTGGGCAGCGATGACTTCATCTATACGGCGACCGGTCGTGCCAGCGAGGGCAATATCGGTATGGGTCAGGTCAGCGTGCTGAACCCCGGCGGTAAAAACATCCTCGGAAAAGATGATTTCAATTTCGTGGATACCGCCGTCGGCGTGTTCAACCGCTTTGGTCAGACGCAGAGCGTTGTCGGTATCGACGTGGACGAGGACGGTTTCTTCTACATCGTGGATGCGGGCTACGGTCGTGTATTCTGGTATGATCAGGAGTGCCATTTGATGTCGGTGTTTGGCGGCTCCTTCGGTGTCAGTATTCAGGACGGTACCAACCGCCTCGCCAAGGCGATCGCGCTCAAGGGGCTGGAGGTACTGGTCTGCGATAGTCAGAAGAACACGATCAACGTATATGAGCTGACGGATTACGGCAAGTACTTCGCTGACCATAG
>CALDHV010000230.1 GCA_937902305.1 uncultured Clostridia bacterium | reverse complement strand
CGCCAAAGTAGCCCTCGACCGCGCCGATGACGAGCCCGAAGAGCATTCCGAGGAACGCGAGCACGAGCCCGAACACAAGCGCGATGCGCATCCCGTGCACGACCCGCGCGTACACGTCGCGTCCGCCCGCGTCGATCCCGAACGGATGCTCGGGAACGGGCCTGAACGGAAAGCTCACCTCCGCAGGCGGCAGCACCCTCTCCGTCACCTTCGGCGCCTCCTTCGGCTCCAAAAAGACGCGCGTGTAGCCAGGATGGCGGGTCTCCCCAATCCGATAGCCGTCGATAGCCGTCGATTGCTGTCGATTGCTCTCGACGAGGGCCCTTACCTCGTCAGGCCCCTCATAGTCGACGATCTCGCCGCTGTCGAGCCGGTTGTACCGCGCCGTCTTCACATCAAACGTCCGCTCGACGACGCTCTCGCGGTACTTCTCAAGCGCCGCGCGGTCGACGACCGCCTGCGGATCGCACGGACACACCCAGTCGGCGCACAGGCAGAAGAGGAAGATCGCGCAGAACGCGAGGAACGACCACCATGCGCGGCGGTTCCGGCGAAAGCTTTTCAAGCGCTTCCTCGCCCGACTCCGCCTCAATGACCTCATATCCGGCACGGCGCAGATTGATCACAATAAAGCTGCGGATACTGGATTCATCCTCCAGCACCAATACCTTTTTCATAGCTGCTCCTTTCCACGCAAAAAACACGCTCCGTCGGGAAGCTGTCTTTTGCCTTTTGAGCGGGGCTGCCGATTTTTCGGCAGCCCTTTATATATTATGTGAACTAAACTTCCCGAAAAGCTGTTGATTTCGGGACAGTTTTGTGTTATGTTTGTATGAGTGGCAATATATTGTTTGAAAAACCACCATAAATTTTTATTGGAGGACAAGATATGGCGAGAAAATTCAAGACCATGGACGGCAATGAGGCAGCCGCGCACGTAAGCTACGCGTTTACCGAGGTAGCGGCAATATACCCCATCACGCCGTCAAGCCCGATGGCAGACTTCGTTGATCAGTGGTCAGCCAAGGGACAGAAAAACATCTTCGGCAGCACCGTTAAGGTACAGGAGATGCAGGCAGAATCCGGCGCGGCAGGCGCGGTACACGGCTCACTCAACGCGGGCGCGCTGACCACCACCTACACCGCTTCTCAGGGTCTGCTCCTTATGATCCCGAATATGTACAAGATGGCAGGCGAGCTGCTCCCCGCAGTATTCCACGTTACCGCGAGAGCCATAGCAAGCCACACCCTCTCCATCTTCGGCGATCACTCCGACATAATGGCGTGCCGTCAGACCGGCTTTGCAATGCTCGGTGAGGGCAACGTTCAGGAGGTCATGGACCTTGCTCCCGTTGCTCACCTTGCCGCTATCAA
>CALDHV010000229.1 GCA_937902305.1 uncultured Clostridia bacterium | reverse complement strand
CCCGATTGACGCGTCGGCCGCGAAGATGATCCGCACCTATGTCGCGATGTACCGCGCCGAGAGACGTCCCGAAGACCTGCAGAAGGCGCGGGCGCTCGCGGACGCGATCGTCAACGAGCAGTTCGAGAACGGCCGCGTGCCGACGTTCTGGACGGAATGCTGCCGCCGCGACGCCAAGGGCGACTGGATCAACTGCATGCTGGCCGCCGCGAGTGCGCTGGTCGAGACGGCCGAGGCGGTCGTGCTCCTCTCCGATCTCACGTCGGCGGCGACGGTCGAGATCACCGCTTCTCCCGCCGCGTCGCTGACGGTGGAGGACTGCGTTGCCCGTGAGGGCATCGACGGTTGGGAAGAAACCGCCTGGGGCGAGGAGGGGGAGGAGTATACCTTCTTCCGCTATTCTTACGATCCCGCTTTCACGGTCACGCTGAAGGACGGAACGGTTTTGCATTCCGAGGCGGAGGGGTACGATTCGCAACATATTGTGCTCGACGGAGAGAACTACTATCTGCAAACGCTTGACACGCAGAGCGACGAAGCGTGGACATACGGCGAGCATACGGTGACGGCATCCCTGCTCGGATGCAGCTGTGATTTCACCGTCACGGCGGTCGAAAACCCGGTCGCTTCGCTGACGGTCGAGGATTGCACCGTCCGCGAGAATGTGGACGGCTGGGAAGCGACCGTTTGGGAAGAGGACGCCGGGCGTGATTTCTTCTATTATGATTACGACCCCGCCTTTACGGTCACGATGAAGGATGGGACGGTCTTATATTCCGAGGCGGACGATTCTGACGATCTGCGTATCGTACTGGACGAAATCGGATATTATCCGGAAATGTTCGACACGCAATGGGAGGAGCCGTGGGGGCTCGGAGAGCATACCGCCACCGCTACGCTGTTCGGCTATTCCGCTGATTTCACCGTCACGGTGACCGAAACCCCGATCGAGCGGGTCGAGTTCCGCGGTATTGAGGTCGCCGAAGGTCTCGACGGCACCTTGATCGAATTGCCGGATGACGGGACAATGTTCCTCTATGAATACGCCCCCTCCTACACGGTGTATTGCAAGGACGGGACGGTGTTGCAGTCGGATAAAGACGGGATGGTGGAATACGATGGCAAACGGTATTATGCAAACCTTGCCGATGCCCAGTGGGAGGAGCCGTGGGGCATGGGAGAGCATACCGCCACCGCTACGCTGTTCGGCTGTACGGCTGATTTTACCGTCACGGTGACGGAAAATCCGTATACCGCGCTGTCCATCAGCGGTACCGATAAGCTGATCCTCACGCTGACCAAAAGGAACGGCGAGACCGTGGATATGGTCGTGACCGATTTTGAGGACGGCGCCGGGGACACGGGCGTGATACTCGGGGCCTTGACGACCGATGGGCGCTTTTTCCTGAATGCGCGTTTTTGCTATGATCCCGCGTCGGAGTACGATCGTGACCTCACGCTGACCCTCGGTACGCTGACCAGCAATGCGCTCGACGGCAATGTGTGGTTCCAAGAGCGGATGATGCCGTATATGACCGGCGATCTGACCGATGACGGCGAGGTGGATTCGGATGATCTGACCGCGCTCGCACGCATCGTCGCCCGCATTGACGAGCCGACGGCGCTCGGGCGGCTTGCCGGAGATGTGACCCACGACGGCAAGGTGGACTCGGACGACCTGACCAAGCTCGCGCAATATATCGCACGGATCATTGACGTGCTGTAAATGAAAGGAACACGACCAAGATGAGCAAGCGTATCGTTTCGGTTTTTCTATCCGTTGCCCTGCTTTGCTGTTTGCTGTCGGTCGGGACGGCGGTCAACGCCGCAAACTCAACTGCCGGTAGCCAATTTCTGCTGACACATACCTCTCTCGGCATAGATAAAAGCGTCTATTCCAAGGGACGTTACGAGAACTGGGCAGGGGTTTCGACTGTCTGCCAGTTCCTCGATGAAAAGGGAAATCTTTGCTTTGCCGTGCAGGAGGACGGCAAAGCGGCTGTGTACAAGATCGAAAACGGCACGGCAAAGCGTGTCTTTTCCGTACCGATCGGGGTCGGCGACAGACCGGGCATCCTCGGGACAGCCGTCTGCGATCAAAGCGGCAATTATTACATCGTTTGGGGTGCCGTCAATTCCGGCGACGATACCGCAGTGCAGACCATATTCGTCTCCAAGATCAAAGCCGACGGCTCGCTTTCGACGACGGTCGGCGGAGACGGGAGTGAGAGCCTGGCATATTATTACCCCGCCTCGTACCATACGAAGACCCCCTTTGACGGCGGCAACTGCGATGCCGCTATCAACGGCGATCTGCTGATGGTCAACTATGCGCGGAAGATGTACAGCGGACACCAGTCCAACAGCGTGCTGGTCATCAATATTAACACGATGCAGTTGACGGGAGAGCTGGTCGATTACAATTCCCATTCCTTTGACCAGCGCGTCACACCGTACAGCAAAACGGGAGGATTTCTCCTTGAAAGCCACGGTGATTGCTTCAGCAGAAACTTTACGACTGCCGTCACCAACGCAAACGGCAGATCTCTGGGCGAGTTCAACGGCTTTGATTTTTGGGTCTCGCAGGGCGCTTATGACAAATATGATATGTGGGAGCTGAACCGGACGTATGCCCGGCTCGGCAATATTCTCGAAACCGGTCGCGGTGCCGCCTTGATCGGCTCCTCGGCGCGCTCCCTCTCCGAAAGCGCCAAAAACGAGCCGTACGATGTTTTTATCCAGGTTTTTGATCCGACCGGCGACCCCTCCGATCCGTCGTCCTTTGTGACGAGCGGGGAGAGAAGCGGGTATGCGGGGATGAATGGCGACACCTATGTGACGAATTACGGCGTGAAATGGCTGACCGATTTTGCGGGGACAGGGCTTTCCGCCGATGTCGTGCAGGCGATCAGCACGGATGATGACCGGATCGTGGTACTGTATGAGACCGCGGAGAACGGCGGGACATATTGTATGCTCCTCGGAGCGGACGGCACCGTCATACAGGATGCGACCTATCTCGGCAATGTCCGTCTGAATGTGGATGAAGACCCGGTTTTCTCCCACGGTGCGGTACAGTGGCTGACCAATGAAAATGGCAGTAGTGAGCTTGTGCTGTATTCTTTGCAGGTTTGCTCCGGGGTGCCCGGCGATCTTACCAATAATGGTGAGGTCGATTCGGATGATCTGACCGCGCTCGCACGCATCGTCGCGAAAATTGACGATGCGACGGCGCTTCAGCGGCTTGCCGCCGATGTGACCCACGACGGCAATGTGGACTCGGATGATCTGACAAAGCTTGCACAATATGTAGCACGGATCATCGACGCGTTCTAATACAAAAACCGAAAAGGGGCAGTAAAAACTCAGCTTTTACTGCCCCTTTTTCATTTGCTCTTATCTTCCTTTAAGGACTTCGCCGACGGCGCGGCGTATCTCTGCGATGACGGCGGGATCGTCGCCCTCGACCGGCGGGATGAAGGTATTCCTCGTCGGATCGTTGCCGATCAGCGTGGCGTACCACGTAAGACCCGCGGCAAAGCG
>CALDHV010000228.1 GCA_937902305.1 uncultured Clostridia bacterium | reverse complement strand
CTATGACCTCGACGTCCTGCGCACAGGCGTTTCGATGGTGCTGCAGAAGAACATGCTGTTCTCCGGCACAATATCCGAAAACCTGCGCTGGGGCAACCCGGATGCAACGGATGACGAGATTGCCGAAGCCGCAACACTCGCCCAGGCGCATGAGTTCGTCGCTTCATTCAAGGAAGGCTACGACAAATACATTGAACAGGGCGGAACGAACGTTTCGGGCGGTCAGAAGCAGCGTCTGTGCATCGCGCGCGCCCTTCTGAAAAAGCCGAAGATCCTGATCCTCGACGACTCCACCAGCGCGGTGGATACCGCCACCGAGACGCAGATACGACGCGCCTTCCGCGATGAGCTGGCAGGCTCGACCAAGATACTCATTGCCCAGCGCATTTCGTCGGTGCGGGAGGCGGACACCATTGTGGTGATGGATGACGGACGCATCACCGGCATCGGTACCCACGACGAGCTGTTAGCGGGTAATAAGGAATATCAAGAGATCTATTATTCTCAAATGGATAAGGAGGGTGCGTGATGGCAAGAACACTGGAGCAACTGCAAAAGCGGTATAACAGCACGGCACCCGGGAAGCGGCACGGCGGTATGGGTACGGGTATGGGACGCGGCCCGCGCGGCGGCGGACGGCACGCCGGTATGACCGGCAAGCCCAAGAACACCAAAAAGACGGTTGCCCGTCTACTGGGCTATATGAAGCCCTACCGTTTCCGCTTTATCACGGTACTGCTGTGTATGCTGGTCAGCACCGTCACCTCTCTCATCGGCGCGTATATGCTCGCTCCGATCATCGACAAGCTGACCCTTGCCGTCAAGCCGGACGCGGTCGTGGAAATGAGCGCCGCCGAGGTGATCGCCGACCGGGTCATCATCCGCTTTGTCGGCGTGCTCCCGCTGTATGCGGCATCGCCGGTAATGGCGTATATCCTCACCGCGCTGGTCATACTCGGTGCGATCTATCTCGTCGGCGTGGCAACCACCTATATCCAGCAACGCCTAATGCTTTCGGTATCGCAGGGGGTGGTCGAAACCATCCGCAACGACCTTTTCCGCAAGCTGCAGACCCTGCCGGTGCGGTATTTTGATTCCCGACCTACCGGCGAGGTGATGTCGCGCTTCACCAACGATATTGACAATGTCGATATGATGCTTAATAACTCCCTGACCTCGCTCATTTCCGGCTCGATCACCATACTCGGCACCTTCTTCTTTATGGTCACGACAAGCTGGATACTCACCCTCGTGACGGTGGTATTCATCCCCATCTTCACCAAGGGCGCTATGGCGATCACCGGGCGCAGTCGCAAATACTACAAGAGCCAGCAGGCGGCACTCGGCGCAGTCAACGGCTATATTGAGGAGACCGTCACCGGGCAAAAGGTGGTCAAGATATTCAATCATGAGGACACCTGCGTTGACGAGTTTGACCTGCTCAACGACGATATGCGCGACAAACAGCTCAAAGCCCAATTCTGGGGCGGCGTTATGGGGCCGATTATGGGTAACACGAGCCAGGTCAGCTACGGCATCATCATCGGTGTCGGCGGCATCCTGATGTGCGTCGCCGGACTGACCCCCGGCGCGCTGACAGTATTCGCATCCTATTCGCGGCATTTCTCTATGCCGATCAACCAGATCTCGATGCAGATGGCGACCTTCTTCGCGGCAATGGCGGGCGCGGAGCGGGTGTTTGAGGTGATGGATTCCGCGCCCGAAGCGCCGGATGCACCGGACGCGCTGTCCGCCGCCGCCATTCGCGGCGAGGTGCGGCTGGAGGATGTGACCTTCGGCTACATCCCCGAAAAGACCGTTCTCAAGCACGTTTCGCTATACGCCCATCCGGGGCAGAAAATAGCGTTCGTCGGCTCGACCGGCGCCGGCAAGACCACCGTCACCAACCTGCTCAACCGTTTCTACGACATCGAGCAGGGCAGTATCACGATCGACGGCGTGGATATACGGCAATACCGCCGCAAGGAGCTGCGCGAAAGCATCGCGATGGTGTTGCAGGACACCCATCTGTTCACCGGCACGGTGATGGAAAACATCCGCTACGGCAGACCCGATGCGACCGATGAGGAGGTCATTGCCGCCGCCAAGACCGCCAGTGCGCACGGCTTTATCCAGCGGTTACAGAATGGCTATGATACTCTGCTGGAGGGAGACGGTGCCAATCTGTCGCAGGGACAGCGCCAGCTCCTCAACATCGCGCGTGCCGCCTTGAGTAAGGCGCCCATCCTCGTGCTGGATGAGGCGACCAGCTCGGTCGATACCCGCACCGAACGGCTGATCGAGCAGGGCATGGATCAGCTGATGAAAAACCGCACCACCTTTGTCATCGCGCACCGTCTTTCCACCGTGCGCAATGCCAACGCCATCCTCGTTCTGGAGCACGGCGAGATCATCGAGCGCGGTGACCACGACCAGCTTCTGGCGCAAAAGGGACGGTATTATGAGCTATATACCGGTATGAAAGAGTTGGATTAAAAGAACGCATAGAAAAGGGGCTATTAAATACTCATTTAACAGCCCCTTTTTATTATATTTCTTATTTCGCACCGGCGTAGCTGGAGCTCGTGTCCGCAACGACGGAAACGACATTTTCCTTGCGGCGGGAGGTCTTGACGCGCTTCATCAGCTCCTCATAGTAAAGCTCCTCGTCAAACGGCAACTCGATCGGCTTGCCGAGGAAATGGGACAGATGCATCGCATTGGAAATGGTCAGACCGCGGATACCCTCGACGCCCTCGGCGACCAACGGCGTGCCGTGCAGGATGTGCGCGGCAAACGCATTGAGCACGCCCTTGTGCTGAGGATTGAACCCATCGGTCTCCACCTCGCTCATCGTCGCCTCCGGATGACCGAAGGAGGTGTGGCAGTTCTTGTTGAACTCCGGCTCAGGAACATCCAGCTTCCACATATACAGCTTGTCGTTCTCCGCGACCAGCTTGCCGCCGTCCATCTGGATCTCAAAGCGGTTGGTGCCGGGAGCGTCGCCGGTCGAGGTGATAAAGCACCCGGTCGCACCGTTTTCGTACTCGAAATAGGCGGTCACGTCGTCCTCGACCTCAATATCGTGCCATTTGCCGATGTGCAGGTGCGCGTCCACCTTGATCGGCATACCGCAGATCCACTGGAACAGATCGAGCTGGTGC
Source organism: uncultured Clostridia bacterium (assembly GCA_937902305.1). Lineage (GTDB taxonomy): Bacteria > Bacillota > Clostridia > Oscillospirales > Acutalibacteraceae > UBA5905. The sequence goes on along the minus strand of CALDHV010000228.1, from coordinate 1,570 downwards.
GGGCACTGGTTGAGCAGAACACCGCCGCCCTCACCGGACCAGGTTGCGCGCCATGCGCCGGAATCGTAATAGGACTGCGGACGGTACCAGTTGGTGATGAGCCAGTTGGTACGGCGGATCTGACCCATTTCGCCGCTGTCCACGATCTCTTTCATTTTGCGGTAAATGCAGTTGGTGCGCTGATTAAACATCATCGCGAAGGTCACATCGGATTTCTTCGCCATCTCGTTCATTTCCCGCACCTGCTTCGTGTACACGCCGGCAGGCTTTTCGCACATCACGTGGAGGTGGTGCTTGAAACCCTCGATCGCATACTGCGGATGGAAATAGTGCGGCACGGCGACCAACACCGCGTCGATAAGCCCGCTTTCCATCATTTTGATGGCATCGTCAAACTTGGCGACGGATGCCGGCAGTTCTTCCTCTGCCCATTTGAGGCGGTCGGGGTTGATGTCGCACACCGCGGCGAGCTCGATTTCCGGACTTTCGCCCTTCATAATGCTCTTGCAGTGCCCACTGCCCATATTACCGATACCGAGGATCCCCAAACGTACTTTCTTTGCTTCCATTGTCAACAATCCTTTCTGTATATGAAGATTTTACCAGTTCACATTCCAACGGGTCTTATACTGCCCGTCCGCCTCGGCGGAGGCAGCTTGCCCGTGTGTACCCGCCGAGCCTGCCACCCGCTCTGCCAGCAAAGCATCGAACCGCTCGCAATCCAGCGGCAGGGAGACCGTTTCGCCCGTCCACGCGGACAGATACGCCGCATTGGAAATGGTCAGCTCGTTGAGACAGTCCTTGCCGGGTGCCAGGAGCGGCTCGCCGTGCAGGATCGCCGCGGCAAAATTGCGCAGGATACCATTGTGCGCCGTCTCCTTTTTCTCGGTGACGATCTCGATATAATCGACCTCGGGTAACAGCCCGTCGGGATCGAAGCATGCCTGCCGTTCGGGGCGGTCGAGCTTCCATTGACGTAGCTTGTTGCCGTCCAGCACCAGCTTGCCGAGATCGCCTGCGATCTCCAGTCGGTTGGTGCCGGGATATTCGCCGGTGGTAGTGATAAAGGTCGCCGTCGCGCCGCTGTCGTAGCGGGCGAAAATGGTCGCCTCATCCTCTACCTCGATGTGGTGATATTTGGCAATATCACACTGCGCCCACACCGAGCGAGGCATTCCGAATATCCACTGCCACAGGTCAAGCTGATGCGGCGCCTGGTTGAGCAGAACACCGCCGCCCTCGCCCTTCCACGTGGCGCGCCACGAGCCGGAGTCGTAGTATTTCTGCGTGCGGTACCAGTTTGTCACCGTCCATTGCAGGCGCTTGAGCTGACCCAGCTCGCCGCTTTTGACGATCTGGCGCGTCCGCTGGAACAGCGGATGGGTGCGCTGATTGAACATCACGCCGAACACCTTGCCGGAGCGTTCCGCCGCGTCGCACATTTTCTGTACGGCGCTGACCTGCACGCCACCGGGCTTTTCGGTCAGCACATGGTAGCCCTTTTCAAAAGCGGCAATCGCCATCGTCGGGTGAAAATAGTGCGGCGTGGCAATGATGATCGCATCCATCG
>CALDHV010000227.1 GCA_937902305.1 uncultured Clostridia bacterium | reverse complement strand
CCTCAAGTTGCATCCGACCGACACCGAGTGGTACCGTCCCGGACAGATGCTCGCCTTCTACCAGGTCCGGAACCTGCGCCTCGAGGACGTCACGCTCGCGAACACGACCGCCTGGACCTGCCACGTGCGCTGCAGCGACGGCTTCGTCGCGCGCCGCGTGAAGATCCTCGCCGATGTGCATTTCCCCAATAATGACGGCATCCACATCAACTGCAGTCGCAATGTCACCGTTTCCAACTGCGACATCACCTGCGGGGACGACTGCATCATCGTGCGTGCAAACAATGTTTCTTTGCCCACCGGGGAAAATAAAGTCTGCGAAAAGGTCGCCGTCACCAACTGCAATCTGACCAGCTACGCCTCCGGCATCCGCGTCGGATGGATCAACGACGGGGTCATCCGTGACTGCACCTTTTCTAGTCTCGTTATGACCGACACGCTCGTCGGTATTGCACTGGTATTCCCGTATCTCAGTGCCTCGTCCAGCTCAGACATCGGGCGGGAGGCGTCGCTGGTAGAAAGCTTGTCGTTTTCCGACATCATCATGGACGGCAGCGTCTATCCGATCAAGGTGCGGATCGACGACCATCCCGATGTGCATATCAATAAGGTTCGGCGACTGTATTTCCGCGGTATCCGTGCAAACGGCATCGAATTCCCGTTTTTGAGCGGGACCCGCGACCACATCATCGAGGACGTTCGTTTCTCCGATTGCTCCTTCCGCATCTACGAGCCTGCCGACTGCCCCCATTTCGATATCCGAGGGAGTGAAGGCAACTATCACTACGACGGAAAACAGCATACGATGCTGTGCAACCACACCCGGGGCATTATGCTGGACAGCGTCTCCTTTGACGTATACTAATTTGATGCCAAGATTTTCCGAAAACAGATTGACATTGCCGGAACATAAAGCTATAATGGCCCTAAACCAATCGAATAGGAGGCGTTCATTATGATCCGCATTACCGTTTGGAACGAATATCGTCACGAACAGCTGGATGAAAACATCCGGAAGGTTTATCCCGACGGCATCCACGGCTGTATCGCGCAGTTTTTGGGGCAGGAGGAGGATTTCACCGTCCGCACCGCCACCCTCGACGAGCCGGAATGTGGCTTGACGCAGGAGGTGCTGGACAACACCGACGTGCTGTTCTGGTGGGGACATATGGCACACAAGGATGTGCCGGATGAGATCGCCGCTCGCGTCCAGCAGTCGGTGCTCAAGGGCATGGGACTGATCGTGCTTCACTCCGGACATCACTCCAAGCCATTCCGCCTGCTGATGGGAACGCCCTGCAACCTCACCTGGCGTGAGGACGGCGACAGCGAGCGTCTGTGGGTCGTTGCGCCGGGGCATCCGATCGTCGCGGGCATCGACCGCTATTTCGACCTGCCGCACGAGGAGACCTACGGCGAGCCGTTTGACATCCCCGAGCCGGATAAGCTGGTGCTGATCGGCTGGTACAGCGGCGGCGACGTTTTCCGCGCCGGGTGCTGTTACCGTCGCGGGCGTGGTAAGATCTTCTATTTCCAACCCGGTCACGAGAGCTTCCCGACCTTCTACTCCAAGCCGGTGCAGACGGTGCTCAAAAACGCCGTGCGTTGGGCATACCCCGACAGCCGCATCCCGGAGCTTACCTGCCCCCATGTGACCAAGCCCGAGCCGAAATACGAATAAGCGATGTATTTAAAAAAACAAGAGCGTGTGATCCACACGCTCTTGTTTTTCAGTTATTTATTCCTCGTCGGGGCGATCCCAGTTATGCCAGACATCCTGCACGTCGTCGTTGTCCTCCAGCAGGTCAAGCAGTTTTTCCATATTCTCCGCCGCCGCGGGGTCGTTGATCGTGGACAGCACGTCCGGGATCATCTGCACCTCCGCCTCGATGAACGTGTAGCCCTTTGCTTCGAGGTCGTCGCGCACGCCGGAAAAATCCTCCGGCTCGGTGGTGATCTCGAACACATCCTCGTCCGCCGCAAAATCCGATGCGCCCGCCTCCAGTGCGTCCTCCATCACCTTGTCCTCATCCAGCCCCTCCGCCTCGATGACCAGCTTGCCTTTCTTATTGAACATAAACGCGACACAGCCGTTCTGACCGAGGTTTCCGCCGCACTTATCGAAATAGTGACGCAGATCACCGGCGGTACGGTTGCGGTTGTCGGTCAGCGTCTCGACGATGACCGCAATACCGCTCGGGCCATAGCCCTCATACTGCAACGCCTCATATTTATCCGCGTCGCCCTCGCCCGCCGCCTTTTTGATGATGCGGTCGATGTTATCATTGGGCACATTGTTGGCTTTCGCCTTGGCGATCGCGTCCTTGAGCTTGGAGTTGGATGCCGGGTCGGGGCCGCCGCCCTCCTTCACCGCAACAGCGATCTCACGCCCCATTTTGGTGAAGATCTTCGCCTTTTGCCCATCGGTTTTTTCCTTTTTCCGCTTAATGTTGTTCCACTTGGAATGTCCAGACATCGAAAAGTCCCCTTATCGTTATTATTTCGTGTTTATTCTATCACACCGGCGCGGGATTTGCAACCCTTTTCCGCAAGGATCATTTTCCGCAAGCATCAGTTGCCGCATTCGATGCTGATGGCGTTGAAGCGGGACAAAAGCTGATCCACCGTCGCGTTCTTTTTGTCCGCTCCTGCAAGGTCAAGCACCGCGTTGCCGCCGTGCATCATCAGCAGGCGGTCGCCATATTCCACCGCAAACCGCAGGTTGTGCGTCACCATCAGGGTCGTGACCTTTTTCCGCCGCACGAAATCCTCAGTCAGCTCCATCACGGTTTCGCTGGATTTCGGGTCGAGCGCCGCCGTATGCTCATCCAGCACCAGCAGGTCAATATCGCTCATATTGGCGATGACCAGCGCCAGCGCCTGCCGCTGTCCACCGGACAGCGAGCCGACCTGGGCGTTCAGGCGATCCTCCAGTCCCATGTGGCATTGCGACAGCATCGTGCGGTATCCCTCCAGTCGGGCTTTATTGACCGCCCGTCCGAGCGAATACGCTTTGCCCTTATTGTCTGCCAACGCCATATTTTCCAATATGGTCAGATGCCCGCAGGTGCCCTTTTTCGGATCCTGCATCACCCGTCCGATACGGCGTGCGCGGCGATATTCCGGCCAAGCGGTCACATCGTTATCTCCGAACATGACCTGCCCGTCCTCGGGGAAAAGCGACCCGCAAATGAGGTTGAGCAACGTCGTCTTGCCACTGCCGTTGGAGCCGATGACCGACACAAAGGAGCCGTCCTCGATCGTCAGATTAAAATCGCGGAAGATAGTATTTTCATCCGGTGTGCCGATATAGAAGGTCTTGCTGATATGCCGCAATTCGATCATACGGACACCTTCTTTCCCTTTTGCCGCGTGCTGACGACCAGCGCCAGCGTGAACAGCGCCGCCATAATGAGCTTATTATACGCCGTGGGAACGCCCAGCGCGGAGGCGACCGTCAGGCAAAGCTGATAGATGATCGAGCCAAGGATCACCGCAGTGGTCGGGCGCATCCGGCGAAGCTTGCCGAACAGCGACAGACCGATGATGACCGATGCCAGCCCGATAACGATCATACCCAGTCCCATATCCTGCGTGGCACTGCCGCGGCTCTGCACGATCAGTGCGCCGGCAACGGCAGCATAGCCGTTGCCGATTGCCAGACCGAGTATCTTGCTGTTGCCGGGATCACGACCGAGCATCGTGACATATTGCTGATTGTTGCCGGTCGCCCGGAGCAACAGACCGCTCTTGGTTTTGAAAAACATATCCATCAGCGCCTTGAAGATCAGCGCAACTATCAGGAAAATCACCAGCTTGCCGACAAAAAATCCGTTGACGAGCTTCGGCAGAAGCTTACCGATGCCGGTATTCAGCATCGTCGCGCGATTGGTCAGCATCACCTGCGTACTGCCCATAGCCGTAAAATCGCCGCCGTTGATGAGCGCCGCCGAAACCAGGTTGACCGAGATCAGCCCGGTGGAAACGAGAATACCGCACAGCAACGGGCGGATCTTCAGCTTGACATGGAGCACGCCGGTCACGGCGCCCGCCAGCGCCCCTGCCAAAAAAGCGGCAATCAGCGCCGGCCACGGCCCAATGATGTCACACAGAAAGCTGAAGGTAAGCCCTCCGGTCAGCACCGTGCCCTCGACCGACAGATCGGGAAAATCCAGCGTGCTGTATGAGACATAGAAGCCCATCGCCAGCAGGGAATACATCAGTCCGTCGGACAGAAACACACTGCAATAATTGAGTAGCATTGACATTTTCTATGTGTCCTCTTTTCGGAAATAATCAGCCGGTCGTCACCATTTCGGCATTGGCATACGTTGCAGGAACGGTCAGCCCAAGCTTCGCCAGCACATCAGAATTGAATACCGGTGTGCTGTCGGTCACGATCGCGACCGGTAGTGCAGACGGATCTACGCCGCCAAGCACCTTCGCCGCCATATCACCGGTCGTTCTGCCGACCGCCACATAGTCGATGGATTCCGAGCCAACACATCCGAGCTTGACCTGCTCGATCTCGGAGCCGTACACCGGGATGCCGGCGGCATTAGCGGCATCCAGCACGACCGAGAGATTCTCGACGACATTGTTATCGGTAAAGTTGGTAATAGCCTCCACTTTGCCCGCCAGCGCCGTTGCCGCCGCCGGAATATCGGAAGCATTCTGCACACCGCTCGCCTCCAGCTTCACGCCCTGCGCCGTGCAGACCGCCTGCAAAGTCTCCAGTGCGGCAATGGAGTTCTGCTCGCTGGTGGTATACAGCACGCCGAGCGTCTTGAGCGCGGGCTGTAACGCACGGATCATCGCGAGCTGTGCTTCCTGGCTCTGCCGATCGCTGGTGCCGGTGCAAGCCTTGCCGGGTGCCTCATTCGACACAACCAGCTCCGCCTTGACCGCGTCCGAAACCGAGCAGAAGATCAGCGGGATGTCCGTTCCCTGCACCGCCGCAAACGCGGTGGTGGCGGCAGGGGTGGCGATCGCAATGATCATATCACAGCCCTGTGCAACCATATTCTGCGCAAAGGCGGTGCAATCCGCCGCCGCAGAGGCGGCAGAGCCGATCTGCCGTTCAGCAGTATAGGCGATGCCGGACGCATCCAAGCCCTGGATAATGCCGGTATAGCAGTTATCCAACGACGGATGGCTCATATACTGAATGATGCCGATCTTGAAGGTTTTTCCCCCATCGGTCTCACCGCAACCGACAAGCCCCAGCGCGAGGAGCGACACGCATAAAAGAACGCTGAATAAACGAATGACTTTTTTCATTGAAATGACCTCTTTCTCTATAATATTTTCGGGGTATATTTTACGGGTTTACGTTACGGGAGCGTCGCCATCGGCGTCCCATCGTGGTTTCTTTCATAGTCTTGCCGCCTTTCGGAAAAATAAAAGCGCCTGTTCCAACACATTTGTTGGGACAGTCGCGTAAACACGTCTGCGGTACCACCCGACTTCTTCGGTCAAGACCGAAGCACTCATTTCGCACACCGAATATGCGCGCTCCGCGGATAACGGGTGGAGCTCCCGGCGCCCCTACTGACCAAGCGGTGTTCGGTTTGCCCTCCCGGGTCCATTCGCCGATGCTACTGTCGCCGCAATCTCACCATTCCGCGACTCTCTTGACACAGCGGGGCAAAAGCTACTTACTCCCGGTCAAAGGTTTTCTCTTTTTGTCAGTATAGCGTACTTATTCCGATTTGTCAACTATTTTTTCATAATCCGCCAAAAAGTCGGTAAAAACGCCGTTTTTCCTGTATCCGATCAATGTTTCAAGATTGACGTTTTGCGCCGCGCGGAAAATGTTGACGTCGATCTGCGGATTGGTTTTGCGCAATGCGGCGATCAGGTGCTTGACCTCGGCACGCTTGGAGCCGGCGGACGCAGCATCGGCACTCGTGACCGAGCAGGCGCACCGCTGAAAGGTCAGCCCGTTATACCGCTCCCACGCGAGGATGTCCCGCTCCCGCACCTGATACAGCGGACGGATCAGCTCCATTCCGGGGAAATGCGTGCTGTGGAGCTTTGGCATCATCGTGCGCATCTCCGCCTCATAAAACAGGCTCATCAGCGTCGTTTCGATCACATCGTCGAAATGATGCCCCAGCGCGATCTTGTTGCACCCGAGGCTCTGCGCAAACGAATAGAGCGCGCCCCGGCGCATCCGTGCGCAAAGGTAGCACGGCGCGTCGGCGCTGTTACGCTCGACGACCGAAAAAATGCGATCCTCGTAAAAGGTCAACGGCAACTCCAGCCATGCGGCGTTTTGCTCCAAGCGTTGCCGCGTTTCGGGCGTATAGCCGGGGTCGAGCGCGATATATTCGAGCGAAAACGGCACATCACTGCCGTGACGCTGTAATTCCTGCATACATTTGGCAAGCAACATCGAGTCCTTGCCGCCCGAAACGCACACCGCGATCTTATCCCCCGCGGCGATCATCCGATAGTTTTTCAGCCCGCCGATGAACTCATTCCATATCGTCTTGCGATACTTTTTCTGTATACTGCGTTCGATCTCTGCACAGGTGTTCATACGCTTCTTCTCCGCATTTTCTTATCGACGATGGTCTGCACGCTTTGGATCAGCGGACGCAGATTGACGACGGTGATCAAAGCCAGCATACCGATCTCAATCCACACCCAGCCGCGCGCCTCCTTGACCATCACCACGCTCTGCGCCAGCAGGATGGCAAAGCTGAACAGAAAGCGCGGCATATCCCATGTCATCCTCACCCAGCGGCGGGTGTGGAACGAACGTAACACGAAAACAAGTGCATAGCTGACGGCGGTCGAGATCGCCGCCCCCTGCGCTCCCATCGAGCGAATGAGAAAATAATTGCCGATGATATTGAGCACCGTGCCGAGCGTGGTCGTCCATAGGGTGCTCTTGCTCTGCTTTTCGACGGTATAGATCGTGCCGAGGAAGGTCACCAGGCAGGATAGCGCCGTCGCGATCACCAGCGTCGGCATATACTGCCACGATGCGTAATATTCATCCGCAACCAGAATACGGGTGACAACCTTGGAGAACAAGATCAGTCCCGACCCGCAGACGAAGATCAGCGAATAATACATTTTCAGCACGCGTGAGAAGAACGCGGGGCGCTCCTGCCGCCGCTCGGTCAGAATGGACATCTGCCACGCATCCATAAACACACCGCTGATGAGGATGAGCAGATTGGGGATCTTATACGATACCGCATACAGCCCGTTTGCATCCGCGCCGGCGATCCATGTGACCATATAGCGGTCGGAAACGTCCGTCACCCACCACAGCGCGGTGGTCGGGATCAGCGGTACCGAATATTTGAGCATCGCGCGGGTCACGCTCTTTTTGATCGCGGAGAGGCGGATATACCGATATAGCCGCGCGAAAATGAAAAACAGCACGATGCAGGTGGCGTCGGACAAAATGATGGCAAGCATATAACCCAGCACCTTGCCGTTCCACACCACCAGGAACAGAATATCCAGCAGCAGGGTGATCGCCGTGCCGATGACACTGCATATGGCAAACAGGCGCACCTTTTGCAAGGTCTTGATAAAATACGCGAACAGATAATGGATGAGCGAGGTCAGCACAAACAGATAGAATATCGGCAAATAATCGTGTATCTGCGGGATACGTGCCAGCGCCGGCCAAAACAGCAAAAACACACCGAAGCCGAACAGATCGACCGCAAGCCCCGTGGACAGCACTGTTTTGCTGTCCGTTTCGCCGTCCATACCAAAGCGCAGGACGGCGGTATTCATCCCGAGCGATACCAGCGGGATGAGCAGGTTGGCGGCCTGCACCAGCAGATCGACAATGCCGTACTCACCCGTCGTCAGATGCTCGGTATACAGCGGCATCAGCAGGATGGTCAGCACCTTGGAGCAAAATGTGCCGATGCCCAAAATCAGTGTATTCGAAAACAGCTTTTTATAGCGGCTTTGCTTTGCCACGGCGTCTCCCCTCCTTTGCCGATATAATTTTTACCAGTATACCACACTTTGACCGAAAAAACAACCCGTCGTAACAAAATAAGGTTGACAAGCGCGGTGTAACTATGATAAACTGAAAAAAATAAATATAAGGAGTGTTTGATATGGCTAAATGTATCCGTTGGAACAATGACGGTTTGACATCCATTCAGGATGCCGACGCCGAATTGCACCGTCTGGGCATTTCCTGCCGCGCCGAGAGCGGCACGGTCGTCGAGGTGCGCATCCGCCACAATGATGGCGAGGAGAAGCCCGGTAAGGTGATCTACAAGGGCGAAGAGGCTCTGCCGTTGCCGCTCGCGCAGTTCAAGGAGCTGTTCAAAAAGGACGAGCTGTCCTTTAGCTGAAAACGCACAATCGAAAAGCGCGGTCAACAAAATGTTGACCGCGCTTTTTTGACTAATCAAAACTTCGGGATGTCGATCTCGATCTCCTCGCCCTTTTCGGCGGATTCGCAGATACCGGACAGGATCGCCTGGTTGTACAAGATCTGGCTCGACGGCACGGGGCTGGGTGTGCCGTTCTTGATCGCGTCGAGGAAGGAGCGGATCTTCAGATACCACTTATCCTGCTCCGCCTTGATCATCGGGATCTTGGTCTCAACCTGCGATCCGGCGACGGTGCGGTAAATGGTCATCGGGCCGCCGATGGAGCCGTTCCAGCAATCGGTGGACGGGATGCGCAGACCGCCCTCGGTGCCCATGATGATGGTGTCACCGGGCGTGTCGAGATGCATCGCCCACGCGATACGGAAGTCGAGGATGATGTCACCCTCCAGGCGGATGAAACCCGCCGCGAAATCATCGACGCCGAACTTGGCGGCGTGCTCCGGATGATTGACATAATAATCCGGGCGGGTGCCGAAATACGCGGACTTATAGCCCGTAACGGTCAACGGCTTCGGATAGCCGATGGCGTTGAGCACCATATCCAGCGAATAGCAACCAATGTCGCCCAGCGCGCCAATGCCGCCGGTGTTCTTCTCGATGAAGGTGGTGTGGCTGTAATTGCCGTCCGCGGGGATACCGTGGCGTCTGCCGCCGCCGGTCTGGATGTAGTAGATCTTGCCCAGCACGCCGGACTCGCAGATCTCCTTGACCTTCTTCATATTCGGGTCAAAGCGCGGCTGGAAACCAATGGACAGCAGCTTGCCGCTCTTTTTCTCCGCCTTGCAGACCGCAATCGCCTCCTCGGTGGTGACGGTGAACGGCTTCTCCAGCAGAACATTGATGCCCGCCTCCAGCGCCGCGATGGTGCAGGGCGCGTGCTGGCAGTTGTAGGTACAAATGCTGACCGCGTCGAGCTTGAGGCTCTTGTCGGCGATCATTTCGGTGTGATCCTTATAGTCGGTCTTGGCATCGGCGATGTCGAACTCCTTCATAAACGCCGCCGCTTTGCCGGGGATCAGGTCGCAACCGGCGACGATCTCCACATCCGGCTGTTGCAGGTAGGCTTTCATATGTGCGTGCGCGATGCCGCCGCAGCCGATGATACCGATGCGCATCTTCTTGCTCGCGTCGATCACGGCGGGAGCGTCCTGGTTTTCCTTAAAAGCGTCCAAGCTGTCTTTATTTGCCATTATCATAACCCTCTTTCATAGTGCTGAGCCCATTGGGGAAAACACCCCAATGGGCTTCGGTCGTCATTACATTTCGGGAAGCTCGATCTTGATCTCGTGACCCAGCTCGGCGGACTTGCAGATGCCGTCCAGGATCGCCTGGTTGTACAGGATCTGGCTCGACGGGACCGGCGCAGGCGTGCCGTTCTTGCACGCATCGAGGAAGGTACGGATCTTCAGATCAAACAGATCCTCCGCCGTGCTGACCGGCGGGATGACCGTCTCGACCTGCGAGCCGGCGACGGTGCTGTAAATCTTCATCGGGCCGCCGATGGAGCCGTTCCAGCACTCGGTGGACGGGATGCGCAGACCGCCCTCGGTGCCCATGATGATGGTGTCTCCGGGAGTGTCGAGGTTCATATCCCACGCGATACGGAAGTCGAGGATGATGTCGCCCTCCAGGCGGATGAAGCCCGCCGCAAAGTCATCGACGCCGAACTTCTCGGCATATTCCGGATGGTTCGGATAGGTCGAGGGACGGGTGCCGAAGAAATTGGACTTGTAGCCCGTGACGGTCAGCGGCTTCGGATAGCCGATGGCATTCATAACCATATCGAGCGAATAGCAACCAATGTCGCCCAGCGCGCCGATACCGCCGGTCGCCTTCTCAATGAAGGTGGTACCGAACGGAGTCGGGATGCCGCCGCGACGGCCGCCGCCGGTCTGGATGTAATAGATCTTGCCGAGAACGCCGGACTCGACGATCTCCTTGATCTTCTTCATATTGTTGTCCATACGCGGCTGGAAGCCGATGGACAGCACCTTGCCGCTCTTCTTCTCCGCCTTGCAGACCTCAATGGCCTCCTCGGTGGTGACGGTGAACGGCTTCTCCAGCAGGACGTTAAGTCCGGCATTCAGCGCGTCGATCGCGCAGGGCGCGTGCTGGGTGTTATAGGTGCAAACGCTGACCGCGTCGAGCTTGAGGCTCTTGTCGGCGAGCATTTCCTTGTGATCCTTATAGTCGGTCTTGACGCCCTCGATGCCGTGCTCAGCAAAGAACGCCGCCGCCTTTCCGGGGATCAGGTCGCAACCGGCGACGATCTCCACGTCGGGCTGCTTCGCATAGCTGTTCAGATGAGCACCGGCGATCCAGCCGCAACCGATGATACCGATACGGACTTTCTTGTTCGCATCGACGGTTTTGACCTCCTGGTTCTCCTTGAAAGCATCCAAGCTGTCTTTGTTTGCCATAGTGAAACCCTCCAAATCATCATTGTTATTCTCAAGCGGCACCGCCGCAGAAGGACGAATTAAAGACCCAGCGTTTTGAGATAATCGCGGGACATTTTGGCGCACTCCAGCGGCGTCTTGTTGAGCGACGGCATATCCTGCTCCACGACGACCCACTCGGCGCCGGACTGGGTTGCCGCCTCGAGGATGTCGGGGAACTTCTGCAAGCCGTAGCCGACCGGACGGAACTCAAACGCCTGCTTGGTGTCGTCCGCCTTTTGATCGCCGTCATCGACACCGATCAGCGCGTACATCTTCTCAGATTTCTGTCCGGCAAAATCCTTGAGGTGGACGACCGGGGTGCGACCGTCGTACTTGCGCAGGAAGGTCGCCGGATTTTCGCCACCGACATTGACCCAGCAGACATCAAGCTGAGTCTCCAGCAGGTCTTCGGAAACATCGTTATATAGATTGACCAGGCGATACTCGCCGTTATCCATCTTCTCGAACTCAAAATCATGGTTATGATACAGCAGGGTCATCCCCTTGGACTTGGCGACCGCACCGAGCTTACGCACGTTCTCGATGAACTGCTCGTAGGTCTCCTTATCAAACGCCCAATTATAATGCGGAATGACAACATACCGGCAACCGATCGTGGCATAGGTGCCGATGACCGTCTCCGGGTCTTCAATCATTTCATAGTAGTTGACGTGAGCGGAGATCGGGGTCAGTCCGTGCTTTGCGCACAGCGCCTTGACCTCCTCCGCGCTTTTGCCGAACAGACCGGCAAACTCCACGCCCTGGTAGCCCATCGCCGCTACCGCAGCAAGCGTACCGTCAAAGTCCTCGCCCATAGCGTCGCGCACCGAATAGAGCTGCAACGCAACCGGAAACTTTTTCATAGTTCACAACCTCACTTTTCCGTATTTACCGCCGATTTCCACGGTTGCTTACAGTATAACAAATCCCCCGGAAATGTAAAGCCTTTTCGGTAAAAAAGTACCCTCTTTTTTTATTTTTCCGCTCTTTTCCTGGCAGTTGCGGTTTTTGTCCTGTCCGCCTGCACGTTTTGTCCCACCGAGCTTGAGGGGTGCGGAGAGTTGAGAGTGGAGAGTTGAGTACGGAGAGAGTGGAGCCGTAGGAGCGACCATTGCTTGCCCGTCTGGGTTTGCACAATGTTTCGAGCGCTGTCATTGCGAGGAGCCGCAAGGCGACGCGGCAATCCAGCGGCAGGAGTTTATGGCTCGCAGAGTTGTTTCCGATACGCAGAACATATGTTTCGCACCCGTAGGGAACGGTCAAGACCGTTCCCTACGTTACACAGTATTCCGACACACGCAGAAACTTCCGGCTACGCAGAAACCAAAGCCCTTATCATCTATCGTCTAACGTCTAAACCAAAAAAACCTCCCCTGTATAAGGGGAGGTTGTCGGATTTTATAAAGCGCCAAACGCTACGGCTCGCGGGTGGTCAAAAACGCGATGGCGCGTTCGACCGCATCGCGGGAATTGCCCCAATCGGCGTTTTCGCCGTTGCGGTAGTCGTACATATCCGCAAAATGGCGGATGTCTCCCCGCAGCTCTTTCATATAATTCTCGGCAAGCGCCGCCGCCGCTTTGGCAAAATAGGGCTGTTCCTTTTTGCTCATCGCCTCCTGCGACGCTGCGACCAACGCCGAAAAGTGCGGCAGACACAAGTACGGCTGTTGCTCGAACAGACGGCGAAAATCCGCCTGCTGTTCCCATGTCCGGCACACGGTGTCCAGCATCTTGTCCATCGCCTCGTCCACCTTGGTGCAGACAAAGCAGGTGTCGGTCTTTTTCGCGGCGTTTTTCGCCTGGCGGCGGGCGCTCGGCAATACGCCGGCAAAGACCTGCTTCTGCGTCTCCTCCAAGTGGCTCTCCAAGATCAGCGCCACCCCCAGCCGGTTGCGTTGGCGCAGCATCATCCGATAGTGGGTGATGCAAAAGCCGAGGCGGTTGGTTTCGATGCGAATATCCGGCTCCATCATCGCCGCGCCGGTGATATATTCCACCGCGCGGGTTTCCAGTGTATTGCGCAAACGGCAGACGGGACAGCCGTCCCGTTCCTCGAATATCTCCCCCACCGGGATATTGGTGATGTCGTATTTCATCATCCCACTCCTTAGCCTATCCTACCCGCACTCGGCGTACTGCCGTCGCGTGTCCGGTCTGATCGTTGAGCGTGAACAGCACGCCGTCCAGCCCGCAGGGGCCGTCCGCCGTCACAAAGCGTACCGGCATTTTCGTCCGCATCCGCTCGATGGATGCCTCCGGCTTGACGCCGATGCAGGACAGCCGCGGCCCGGTCATCCCGACATCGGTGATAAAGCCGGTGCCACCCGGGAGGATCTGCTCATCCGCCGTCGCCACGTGCGTATGGGTGCCGAACAGCGCCGAGATCCGTCCGTCGGCATAAAACGCCAGCGCCTTTTTCTCCGCCGTCGCCTCGGCGTGGAAATCCACCACGCAGAAGCGCGGGTCGCCCGCCTCGGACAGCAAAGCATCCAGGCACGCAAAGGGGTTGTCCATCGCGTCCATATATACCGTGCCGAGCAGGTTGATGACCGTCAGCCGGAAACGACCGCGATCCACCGTCGTCATCCCGCGACCCGGCGCACCCGCCGGATAGTTCGCCGGGCGAAGCAGACACTCATCCCGCTCCAGCAGGTCGAATACCTCCCGCCGCCGGAAGGTATGATTGCCGCCGGTGATCACATCCGCACCGGCATCATACAACGCCTGCACCGACTGCGGCATCAGCCCGTTGCCGTCGGCGGCGTTTTCTCCATTGACGATGCAGACATCCACCTTCAGCTCCCGTTTGAGCCGGGGCAATGTCTTTTTGAGGTATTCACAGCCGTGTGTGCCGACCACATCTCCGATACATAAGACCTGCACAATATCCCTCCGCTCTGTTGGTGACATCTATTATACGGGGTGCCTTATTTTTCGTCAAGAGAAGTCGTCGCGTGTACCGTGATGGTGCGGTCATAGCAGGAGAACATCCCGTCCGTATTTTCCGGGATGCCGCGGCGGGTCAGGAGGCTGACCACCGGCACCAGCACCAAGCCGACCACCATCGCCAGCACACCCGCCTGAATGGGCGAGGACAGCGACGGAGTGATGAAGGTCACGCCGGCAAAGGTGCAGATCATATTGGCGACCATAATGCCGACGCCGCTAATGAAGCTGACCCACACTGCGGCGCGGGAAACTTTTTTCCAGTACAGGCTGTACAGGAACGGTGCGAGAAACGCGCCCGCCAAAGCGCCCCACGAAATGCCCATCAGCTGGGCGATGAAGGTCACGCTCGACCGGTTCTGCACGATCGCAAGTGCCGCCGACACGACGATGAAGAACACAATCAACGCCCGGATGAGCAACATCTGTCTCTTGTTTTCGGTCATTTTCTTCCGCAGAGGCAGGATCATATCCAGTGCCAGCGTCGAGGACGAGGTCAGCACCAGCGATGACAACGTGGACATCGACGCGGACAGCACCAGCATAATGACGATCGCCACGACCACATCCGGCAAGCCCTCCAGCATCGTCGGAACGATGCTGTCGAATACCGGCTTGCCGCCGTTAAAGGCGATCCGGTCGCCGTACAGCCGGCCGAAGCCGCCCATGAAGTAGCACCCGCCCGCCACAACAAACGCAAACAACGTCGAGATCAGCGTGCCCTTGGAGATGGCAGACTCGTTGCGGATGGCATAGAACTTGCCGATCATCTGCGGCAGACCCCAGGTGCCGAGCGAGGTCAACAATACCACGCCGAGCAGAGACAGCGGCTCGGGCCCAAAGAACGAGGTGAACGCACCCGACAGCGCGGGAGCCGCCTCGGACTTGACCTGCGAGAGCAGTTGCAAGGACGAGGCAAAGCCGCCGTTTTGCTTGAGCACCGCCATCACGACCACCACGATACCGAACAGCATAATGATGCCCTGAATAAAATCGTTGACCGCCGTCGCCATCTGGACGGAATCTATTTCGACGAGCTCTGCGAGCGGTATGCGGACGGGAAGGGCCTGCCGACATGCTGAGCCGGGATCAGCTTCAGCAGTGCACGCTTCTCGGCAGGTTCTTTGAGGACGCCGGGCGGGAGGGATTCCCCGGACGTCCTTTCGTCGACGGTTTCATGGGATCTGAAACGGGTGCACATTTCTTCCTGTCCTATGACCGACTTCAGTGGCTCGGCCTGCGTTACATGATGGACGAGTTTCTCGAAACCGCCGCACTTCGACCGGGACCGAAGCCGGGCCCGACGAATCCGGAGGCACTCTTCTGGACGGGCTATGTCTATCGCTGGTGGGGGTATCAGACAGGTGAAACGCCCGCTGAGATCAATCGTCAGATGCCAGCTTCGGAAATGTTCGCCGCTTGGGAAGGTTATCACACGCTGGGCGTCGACGAGGCGATCGAACGTCTGCGCGAAGAGGCAAGGGAAAGGAGAGGACGCGCATGCGCATGAAATCGAACGTCCTTTGGTTCGCCGGCTTCACCGCGGTCTTCGCGGCGCTGGCGGCGTATGTCTTCTGGGGAACCTGGTCGCTGGACGTCGTGCCGGTCATGCCGGACGCGACGACCACGTATCCGGCGGACCACGTCGCGCGTTCGTTCCGCAGTCTGCTGGAGAGCGGACGGTTCATTCCCTTCGACCTGACCAGTTTCCTCGGCTCGCCGTACTTCTGGCAGGAGCTGAAGTTCGTCCTCGCCCTCTACCTGGCGGCGCTGGGTGTCGTCTACTATTGCCGCGGGCGGGGCCTGTCGTACCTGGCGAGCTGCGGCGCGGGGCTGTTGCTCGGCTTCTGCGGCTACTGGATGACGCTCTTCTCCGCCGGACACTTCGGCTGGTTCCAGTGGATGGCGCACGGCGTCTTCGCATTCGGCCTCGCCGACCGGGCGGTGCGGAAGGGGAAGCTCCGCCATTGGCTGCTCTTGGGCGCCGTCGTCTCCTGGGCGGGTTTCAACCAGCAGGACCTGTGGCTTCTCTTCAGCGTCTTCACGGCGTTCTATTTCCTCTGGTGCTGCCTGCGCGAGCGGAAGTTCCCGTGGAAGGGCATGCTGATTTCGCTCGGCGTGTTTCTGGCGATCGGTCTGGTGAACTTCCGCTCGGTCCTCTTCGACGGAACGCTGAAGGGACGTCAGGACCAGATCGCCCGCGGCGAGAACATCACCCAGAAGGACGCGTCCGAGGCCGAGAAGCGCTGGGAGTTCGTGACCAACTGGTCGATGCCGACGGAGGACACGCTGGAGTTCCTCTTCCCCCGCGTGCACGGCGACACGAGCTGCCCGTTCGTCCTTTCGATCAACGGACGCCAGGGCGTCAAGCCCTACACCGGTGCGCTCGGGCGTCCGCTCAACGCCAAGCAGGGCAACTACCGCCAGCACTCCCTCTACGTCGGCTGGGCCCTCTGCCTCTTCGCGCTGCTCGGCGTCATCGCACGGTTTTTGAAAGGGGGAAGCGGTCTCCAGACCGCTTGTCAAAAATCTGACATCCTCTTCTTCGCCGTTGCGGCGCTCGTCTTCATCGACGTCTGCTGCGTGACGCGATGGCTCAAGTCGCTTCGGGTTGACAAGCGTCAGATTGATGAAGGAAAGACTCTGGCAACGGCCGACGTCGGCAAGGGGCGTCGCAAAGGACGGCGCATCGCCGCCTGGGTGACGCTGGGCGTCTCCGCGGTCTTCACGCTTGCCTCGCTGACGTATCATGACTATTCCCTCGGCGAGGACGCGACGGACTACGCCGAAGGCGTGCTCAAGGACGCGAGGGGCAAATGGGTCGTGCTGAGCGGCGTCGCGGACGACCAGTTCTACGC
>CALDHV010000226.1 GCA_937902305.1 uncultured Clostridia bacterium | reverse complement strand
CCGGTCAGTATGCTCATCAGGATCACGCACCAGATATAGTCGATGCCGAATGCCGACTCGAACAGCCGCGACAGACCGTTATACAGCGAGGCGGTATACGGAATGAGGAAAATGAACACGATGACCGACGCCGCGATCTTGAGCGAGTCACGCCCGAAGCGCTTGCCGAAAAACTCCGGCATCGTCGCCGCCTCCAAATGCTGGGTCATCAGCCGGGTACGACGCCCGAGCAACACCCACGCCAGCAGGGAGCCGATAAGCGCGTTACCGATACCGATCCAAGTGGCGGCAACGCCGAATTTCCACCCGAACTGTCCGGCATAGCCCACGAAAATGACCGCCGAAAAATATGACGTGCCGTAGGCGAATGCCGTCAGCCACGGCCCGACGCTACGCCCGCCGAGGACAAACCCCTGCACGCTGTCCGCCTTTTTCCGGCAGACAAAGCCGACCGTCAGCATTACCGCGAAAAATGCGACCAGAAACACTACCTTGATAACCATACTGCATTTCTCCTTTTGCTGTAGTCAACCTCTAAAAAAGCGATGTGCTCAATGAACGCAAGAACGTTTTTAGAGGTTGCCATAAAATAAAACTGCCGCACAGCGTGACTGTGCGGCAGTTCAAAACCGAACCGAAGCGGCTCCTTCGTTGCATCACAAATCACTACTACTTTATTTCAAGTAATAGTAATAATAGTATGCAACAGCCGACAGAACGGAAATCATACAAAACACCGATTTCTTTTAGATTTTTGCCATTATAGCACGTGGTTATCATTTTGTCAAGAACAATTTTCACCAACCGTTTATCCGTTCGCCGGAAGAATCATACCGCTTTCGACAACGTAGGCAAAATCATAGGTTTTGCCCTGATCCTTAACCCGGATGAACAAATAGTCGGGCTTTTCGGTCAGCGTGATCGTATCCCGCTTGGTATACGGCCCGCCGTTTTTGAGCGAGATCGACACAGCGGCGCTCTTGGACATATTCTGCGGAATCACGGTATAGGTGTACTCTGTCCGGGTGCACCACGGCATCAGCAAAGACCGCCGCACCGTCTTTTTCGACGCTTTCACCGTGACCGTCGGTTGAGCATAAGACGGCGTTGCCGTCAGCTCGTCAAACGCTTCGGCGATCGCGTCGGCAAGCTCCCTTTGCCCCGACGCGCTCGGATGGAAACTGTCCACATCGGAGATCAGCTTCTTTTGTGAGCCAATCCAGTTGACATTGGCGATGCCGAGTCGCTTATCCGCCGCCGCCATATCGTCCATGCGCGCGTTGAGGATCGCCTGCGTGGTATCGGTAAAGGTGATGAGCTGATCGAGCGCATCCACCATCGCGGACAGATTTTCGAGGAATGTCTCCGCCTGACCCAGCAGATTTGTCCACTCGATCGAGCCGAGGTCAAGCCCGCCGAGCTTATCCTTCAGCTCGGTCAGACTGCTGACATCCAGCCCGAAGCCCTGCAAAATCGGGATCAGACGAAGCAGATCGCCGATCGCCATCGACAGCTCCGCTTTGCCGCGGGTAAGACTGTACCCGCGCAAAACCGCGTACGGACGAAAAGCGGCATCAAAGCTGACGTTCGCCTCGTGGATATGGCTGTACGCGCTTTTCAGCACCGGCGTTGCCTCTGCCACGCCCTGTGCGAAAATATCCACCGGATCATAGTAATTGACGACAACGACCGGCGCGTCGGCATCATATTGCCACAGCCCACTCAAAATCGACCGCATCTGCTCTTCCCAGATAGTGGCGAACTTGCGCTGATGCGCCTCGCGTTCGCTCTCGCTCATCGTCAAAAAGCGACGCGCAGCAACGGCGACCGGGTCATTCGGATCGGTCAACAGCGCGGCAAGGAAAGACGGAATATCGCCGTAAATCTGACCGGGATGGAACTCCTCGCCCGGCTCGACCACGCCCAAGACCGTATCGGCAAGATAGGCAACAAAATCATTGGAGCCTACGGCAATAGCAAAGCAATTTGCCCCGATCTTGTCAAACTCCGGATAGTAAGACGACACTTTACCGTCCAGAATGGAGGTCATCTTGTTGCCATCCACGCCGAGATTGACATACGCGCCGCCCAGCTTTTCCGCGACCAGCGGAGCAAACGGTACCTCGCCCTCGTGCAATCCGGAGCCATAGGTGATGCTGTCCCCGATCGCACCCAGATTGAGCGTTTCCTTTGCCTGTGCACTCGGGAACGCGCACAGCGGGATGACCAGCAAGGATAAAACCGCGATAATGGCTACTGCTTTTTTCAACCTTTTCATTTTTGTCCCTCACTCCATACTGATAAAATAATAATATACAGGCTGACCACCTGCCATAACCGAGATGTCAACATTTTCGCCGAGCTTGGCGCGGATGCCGTCCGCGACCGCCTGCGCCTGCTCCTCCGAGACCGCCTCACCGTAGATCAGCGTGACAAAGTTCAGCTCCCGCCCCGCCGTTTTACGGGCGCCGGCAAGCGTTTTCGCCAACTTGACCGCCGCGCGGTCAAGGTCAGTATCCACAAAGCTCACGTGTCCGTTATCCAGCGCCAGGATCTGCCCCTCTTTGATTTTGTTCCCCTCAAAGTCGCTGTCCCGCGCGGCAAAGGTCAGCGAACCGGTCGATACATTATCCGCCGCCTTTTTCATGGCGATCAGATTTTCCTCGACGCCGCTCTCCGGGTCAAATGCCAGCAGAGCGGATATGCCCTGCGGGATCGTGCGGGTCGGCAGGACACACACACGGCGGTCTGCCAGCGGGATCGCCTGCTTGGCGGCATGGATGATATTCTTGTTGTTCGGGAAGACAAAAACCGTGTTTGCCGGGGTCTTATTCACGGCCTTGAGAATGTTGCCGAGGGTGCAGAGGTGACCGCTTCCTTCACGCCTGCCTCTGCCCGTGCAGCATCCTGGGCAGAAAAGCACAGGGCTGACGGCTCCG
>CALDHV010000225.1 GCA_937902305.1 uncultured Clostridia bacterium | reverse complement strand
TTGCATATCGTATTTCGCCTCTTTACAGCTTTTTATCGTCTCTGACCGCCAGTGCCGCCGCCTTGACCGAGGCAAGGTCGCCGCCGCAGGTGGCTTCCAGCGACGCGGCAATCGCGCCCTCGGCGATGGGACAGTCTACGATCTCCACATCGGGAAATCCCAGATCCTCCAATACCATCTCGGAGGTCATAACGGCACTGCCCATATCCACCAGTATCAGCGCGCCGTCCGCTCCGCGCACCTCACCGATCGCCGCGGCGATCTTATCGTAGCTGGTGCCGTAGTCGCCGCCCTCCATTCCGCCGGCGGCGGCAATGGGACAGCCGTCTGCCATAATTTTCGTGGCGTCAACGACCCCTTCGGCAAGCTTTTGACTGTGAGATACGATCACTAATCCAACCATAGTATCCTTGCTCCCTTATGCGATGCACGCGGCGATCGTCTCCAGAATATCGGTAAAGGAGGTCGCTCCGGGGTCTTGATGCCCGATACTGCGCTCCCCGATATAACTGGCGCGTCCCTTGGTTGCGGCGATGGTTTTGGTATATTCCACGCCGTCCTGCGCCGCCTTGACACCGGCGGCGAGGATCGCGGCGGCATCCGCGTTGTTCGCGGCGGCTTGCTTCATCGCGTCCCGTGCCGGGATCATCGCGTCTAGCATCGTTTTTTCGCCTGCGACCGCCTTGCCGCGTTGCATCACGCCCTCGATCGAAGCATCCAGACAGACGATCAGATCGTCTATATTCATATCGTTGCGGTCTGCCATTGCCGCGCCGGAGCGCATAAATGCCGTTCCGTACAGCGGCCCCGCCGAGCCGGCAACGACCGAAACGAGGGTCATTCCGACGGTCTTGAACACCGAGCCGAGATCCTTGCCGGCGAATGTGGGCAGCTTTTCCTTGACGGCGGCAAAGCCGCGCGCCATATTGATCCCGTGGTCGCCGTCGGCGATCTCATTGTCCAGCTGGGTCAAAAAATCCTTTTCCTGCTCCATTTTGTCGGCGATCGCCGACAGCGTATCGAGTACCTGCTGACTATCCATAGTGTGTCGTCACTCCTTGTAGGCGGGTGTGTCGGCGGGTGCGTCGAGCAATGCCTTGAGCTGGTCATCGAGCTTCATCAGCGTGACGGAGAAGCCCTCCTGCTCGAGCGAGGTCATATAGTTGCCGACCAGCGTCTTATACACCTTGATGCCCTTTGCCGCCAGCACATCACCGACGTGATTGTTGACGATGAACAGCTCCATCAGCGGGGTGCCGCCGGAGCCGTTGACCAGCACCGCGACCTCACTGCCGGTGAAATCGAGGTCGCCCGTGATCTTATCCAGCAGAATGTCCACGATCTCGTCGGCGGGCTTGAGGGTATCCTTGTATACGCCCGGCTCGCCGTGGATGCCGATGCCAACCTCCATCTCGTCCTCCGCGAGGACAAAGCCGGGCTTGCCGGCGGCGGGGATGGTGCTGGGATTGATAGCGACACCCATCGTGCGCACATTGGCAATGGCTTTTTCCGCGACCGCCTTGACCTCGGCGAGGGAAGCACCGGTCTCTGCCATTGCGCCCGCTACCTTATGTACCAGTACGGTGCCGGCAACGCCGCGACGACCGACGGTGTACAAGCTATTATCCACGGCAACATCGTCGGCGGTGACGACCTGATCGGTCGGGATGCCGTCCGCCTCCGCCATTTCGCGTGCCATATCGAAGTTCATAATATCGCCGGTATAGTTCATCACGATCGCCAGTACGCCCTTGTCGGTCGCGACCGCCTTGATTCCCTCGTAGATGTGGTCGCAGGAGGGGGAGGTGTAGATCGCGCCCGCGGCGACCGCGTCCACCATACCGGTGCCGATGTAGCCGGCGAAGGACGGCTCGTGACCGCTACCGCCGCCGGTGATGATCGCGACCTTGCCCTCCTTTTTATCCTTGCGGACAAGCACACTGCCGCAGTCCAGCTCGCGGATCTTGTCGGGATACGCCTTGAGCAGACCGCCGATCATCTCTTTTTCCACATTGTCTACAGCGTTAATAAACTTTTTCACAGCAAACACCTTTCTTCTACAAAATAATTACGATCATTATACCATATTCACTTGGAAATGTCTACCGTTCTTTGCAATGTTTTTGAGAAAATGTCAGTTGTAGCGATCGAGGTCTTCCATTAAGTTCTCCCATTCATCCTCGTCGGGGTCGATTTCGACCGGGCTTTTCCCGATCAAGCACGCTAACAATATGATAATGCCCAAAATGAGATATTCCACGGCAATTCCCCCTTTTTGTTTTATTCTACATCAAACGGTGCACAATAAAACGGACAATGCCTCGCCCGAACGGGGAGGCATTGGAAATTATCCGGAGACTTGCTCGCCTTTATTTCGGGTGTCGGGCATTTGTGACAGGAACCATTCCTCCATCCAGTCATAGCGGATGTCGTGCCCGCCGTCGAACATCCGCAGAAATACCCGCGCGTCGGGGTATTTGGCGTGGACGGCGGTATAGAGGTCAAATCCGTGATGGCAGGGGATGGAGTGGTCAAAAACGCCGGTGTATATCTCGGTATTGGAGCGGGCGATCTCGTCAATATAGGTCATCGGGGAGCGATAACGGTATTCCTCGATGGTTGCCGGGGACGGCTCGCCGCCGCAGACGGCGACAATATCCTCCGCATACTTTCCGCCGACGGGATTATTATGCTTTTCGTGATACCACGCCTCCACATCGGTCAGCGGCACAAACGACGATATTGCGCGAAAGCGCGTCGGCGCGTAGCCCGCCATCAGTAACGCCATGTGTCCGCCGCCACTGCCGCCGCAGAGGAAAATGCAGTCGCGGTCGATCGGATACCGCTCCTCGACATAGTCGATGGCATCGAGAATATCCTGCTTGGCAAATGGAGAGCCGCACGCCTTCGTCGGCTCGGGGTTGGTAGGGCAGTTCGGCCCGCGAAAATCCGGCAACAGCAGGTGCCATCCGAGCCGACGAGCGACGGGGAGCATACCCTCCACGCACCCGGTACGATCCCAGCTCCAGGAGTGCAGACCGACCAGCAACGGGCGGCTGTCCGTCTCCGACGCGCAGTAGAAAAGCGACGGTTGCATCGTGCCGTCCAGCGTGGAACGGACGGTGATCTCCTGCATAGTATCTATTTTCGTTTCTTCAGTCATTGATGATTCCTCCTCCTTACATATTTTATACCTCATTTCGCCTGGTTTGTCAATTGTGCTTATTGGTAGAGCTTTTCCGATATGATTTGCCGTATGCAGATTTGTGTCATCATTATTTCCGCATCTCGGGAATGTTTGCACAAGCTGTCGGTTTCGGCCAATAGATTGCCACACCGGTGCAGGAGCAAACGGTCAGTGCTGTCGTTTTCGATGTGCTGAAGCTATCGTTTTCACCGTTCGGGGCAATGTGTTTTTCTTCGTTGCCGGCGGTATTCGGTCGGTGAAATATCGCAAACGATGCGGAATACCCGACAGAAGGACTTTTGATCCGAAAAGCCGCACAGCTCCGCAATACTTTCCATACTGTCATCGGTTTCGGTGAGAAAATACTCCGCGTGGCTGATGCGACAGCGGTTGAGGTAATTGTGAAAGCTCATACCGACGGTTTGCTTAAAAATGCGGCAGAAATTGCTCTTGCCGTAGCCGGTGAGCGTGGCGGCGCACTCCACGGTCAGCGGCTCCCGGTAGTGATGGTAGATCAGCTCCAACGCCTTTTCGATTGTCGGCACGGCTTTTTTTCCGGTCGGCTCGCCGGGGGCGCACCCCCAATGCCGGGAGAGCGCGGCGCACAGACGGTATAGATCGCCGGTAACGGTCAGCGAGGCACCGAGCCCATCCCTGCCACATTCGCGGGCGATTTCGTCCAGCAGGGGCTTGATCTCGTGCGACGGCTCGGAATCCGGGGACAGGAGCCACGCGTCGGGGCAGGACGCGGAAAATGACGAAAAGCTGTTTTGCAGAAAGGTGTACCCAAGCTCGATAAGCAGGACGGTCGCCGGCTGACGACACAGTAGCTCGTGCGCCGCCATACTCCCGATCACCAGTAGCTGACCCGGCTCCACGGCGAATTGCCGTCCGTTGACGGCGACGGTGAATGCGCCGTCGATACCGCAGAGCATTTCGATCTCGTGGTGGGCGTGGATCCCAAACCCGTTCATCGTCCGGACAACGGCGATATACGGCGCGGAATAATTGAGAATAGGCTGAAACAGCATAGCGGCTCCCTCCTTTTGACTTTTTCCCGTTTATCATAGCATATCCACGATGTTTATGCAACAGAAAACGGGATTTTAGCGTGTGAATATTTGCGAAATACGGCGGAAGAATTGCGGTTGCGGATCGCCCGCCTTTTCGCTATAATGAGGGCAAATCAATAGGGAGGGTGATCAAATTGTTCCGCATAGGAGAAGAAGAGATCGAAGCCGTTGCCCGGGTGATCCGCTCGGGAAAAATGTTTAAGGTCAATGATGGCTTGCAGGAAACCAGCCATTGCGAGGAAGAAATACGGGAGAAGTTCGGCGCTAAGGAAACGGTGCTGATGACCTCCGGCACGGCGGCGCTTACCTCGGCGTTGATCGGCTTGGGCATCGGCCCCGGCGATCAGGTGATCGTCCCGGCGTATACCTACATCGCCACGGCGATGGCGGTGACGGCGGTGGGAGCGATCCCCGTCATTGCCGAGGTGGACGAAACGCTGACGCTGGATCCGACAGATGTGGAGCAAAAGCTTACTCCGCACACCAAGGCGATCATCCCGGTGCACATCCAGGGCTTTCCGTGCAATATGGATGCGCTGTGCGCCATTGCCGCCCGGCACGGGATCGCTGTTCTGGAGGATGCCTGCCAGGCAGTCGGCGGCTCCTATCACGGCAAGCGTCTCGGCACGGTCGGTAATGCCGGTGCGT
The DNA here is from genome assembly GCA_937902305.1 of uncultured Clostridia bacterium. Lineage (GTDB taxonomy): Bacteria > Bacillota > Clostridia > Oscillospirales > Acutalibacteraceae > UBA5905. The sequence continues at coordinate 1,389 of CALDHV010000225.1, read as the reverse complement.
TGAGCTTCAACCAATTCAAGGTGATCAGCGCCGGCGAGGGCGGCGCATTGCTGACCGATGACCACGATGTTTACAGCCGCGCTATGATCTATCACGACAGCGGCGCCATCGCCTTTTTCGGCAATCAGCTGGAGAATATCCACGAGGAACGATTCTGCGGCACCGAGTTTCGCACCAACGAGATCACGGCGGCGATCCTGCGCCAACAGCTCAAGCGGCTGGACGGCATATTGACCGATCTGCGGAAAAACCGCGATAGGATCATCGACGGCTTGCGGGCGGATTTAACCTTTGTTCCGTCCAACGATATTGCCGGCGATTGTGCAACGACGCTTGCTTTTCGCTTTGACAGCGAGGAGGAGACGCTCCGCTTTGCGGAAAAATGCTCCCTGCCGCTGACCGTTCCGATCAATACCGGCAAGCATATCTACATCAACTGGACGGCGATCATGAACAAAAGGGGTGCGTACCGGGCGGAGATGGACCCATTCAAGATGGAGAAAAATGCCGGGCTTGTCCCGGATTACCGACCGGATATGTGCCCGAAAACGCTCGACCTGCTTAAGCGGACGGCGTATCTGTATGTTTCGCCCGACTGGAGCGACGAGGAAATCGAGCGTATCATTTCCGCGTGTAAGCAAATCTAAACAAAACGGTGACATAGGAAAGTATATTTGCGATGAAAAGGAGCAAAAAGCTTCTCCGATAATGGAGAACCATTATCGGCTTCTGCACGTCGAAACAAATTGTACGGAATTAAATCCTCTCCCGTTGGATTGCCACACCAGTGTGCGCACTGGTTCGCAATGACCCGTGATAGGCATATACAAGCTTGTTGCGAGGTTCACGCCTCAAGTTTTTACAAACTTTCTGCGTTGTCATTGCGAGGAGCGGCATAGCCGTGACGCGGCAATCCGGCGGCGGGAACTGATGGCTTGCAAAGTTTTTTCGATGCGCAGAAACGGAAGTTCATACCGCGACGATTAAGAAACTGTCAAAAAACTCTACCCGATTTCAAAAAGCCACCCGCAAACATTACGGGTGGCTTTTCTTAATCTATCGTGTCACAGAATGTCGATCCATTCTTCCATATTATCTTTATAAAAGACATACGGCTTGAGCGCGGTGATGCACGTGCCGCCGTCCGCCGCCTCGCGGGTCGTGTGGACTTCTCCGTCAAAGGTGAAGGTGCTGCCGACCGTGCCGTCGTAGGTGCCGTTTTTCGCCGCCAAGGTCAACGCGGCGGCAAAAGAGCCGAGCTGATGCAGATCCCACAGCATCATATACGGGCACACGTGGTCGAAGGCGTTATCCTCCGGCTTGGTCGGCATAAAGCCCTGCATTTCGTGCGGCAGACCCAGCCCGGTGAGCTTGATGCGGCTCTTGGTG
>CALDHV010000224.1 GCA_937902305.1 uncultured Clostridia bacterium | reverse complement strand
CGGTGTCATTGCAACCGAATCAGATGCCAAGCGTCTGATTCCCGATACTGTCCCGGCAATCGTTCCCGGAAACTTTGAGCGCGACCTTGAACGCGCGGGAAAGCTGCCGGATCCTTATTTCGGAACTAACACCCTGAAAATGCAGGAGCTTGAAAATCTGCATCTGTGGTTCTGCAAAACCTTTACATGGTCGGGGAGCGCAGACGGGAATACATTTCTGCATTTTGAGGGCATTGATACTGTTGCGGAAATATATGTAAACGGTGCTTTCAAGCTTAAAGTTTCAAATATGTTTCTGCCTTATGACATTCCCGTGCCGGAACTGCGTAACGGAGAAAACGAGATAGTCGTGCATATCATTCCCGCCGTGATTGCCGCGCGTGAATTTGACATTCCTGTGTCATCAAATGCACTGGATTACAACTATGAATCTCTTTATATCCGAAAAGCGGCTTCAATGTACGGCTGGGATATTATGCCGCGCATTGTGTCGGGCGGCATATGGAAGCCCGTTTCCGTTATTCAGAAGAAAACTGAACGGATTGAGGATGTATTTCTCTATACGAATGCGCTGAAAGCTGACGGCGCGTCGGTTATGGCGTACTTCACGCTTCATGTTGACCGTGACTTTCTGACTGACCTTCGCCTGCGTATCCGCGGCGTTTGCGGTGATTCTGTTTTTACGATGGAAACTCAGCCGAAGCACACCAATGGCAGAATGTCTGTCTTTGTGCCGGATGCAAAGCTGTGGTTCCCCAAAAACGCAGGCGAACAGAATTTATACGACTGTACCGTTGAGCTGATTGACGGCGGAACTGTCATTGATACAATGAAAAAGCGTATCGGTATCCGCACAATCGAGCTTGTCCGCACGAGCACGACCGATAAAGACGGAAACGGCGACTTCTGCTTCATTGTCAACGGTAAGCGCGTATTCGTAATGGGTACCAACTGGGTTCCTCTTGATGCGTTCCATGCAAACGATGTGAACCGCGTTGACCGCGCAATGGAAATGGTCAATGACATTCATTGCAATATCATCCGCTGCTGGGGCGGCAATGTCTATGAGGATGAGCATTTCTATGACCTCTGCGACGAATCGGGCATCCTTGTCTGGCAGGATTTCGGCATGGGGTGCGGCGTTTATCCGCAGGAACGGAAGTTCCTTGATATGCTTGAGCCGGAGATTGTCCATATTGTGAAAAAGTTCAGAAGCCATGCATCTCTTGCCCTGTGGGCGGGCGACAACGAGTGTGACTGCGCGTTCAGCTGGGCGGGCACGAAACGCGACCCGAATCAGAATATCATCACCCGTGAGCTGATTCCGCAGCTGCTTCGCACCCATGATTTCACGCGCCCGTATCTGCCGTCATCTCCGTTTATCGACGAAGAAGCATACAGCTCAGGCAAGCCCTTGTCGGAAGACCATCTGTGGGGCCCGCGCGATTATTTCAAGGGCGATTATTATAAAAACAGCGTTTGCCATTTTGCCTCCGAAACGGGATATCACGGCTGCCCGTCGCCGAAGGCTCTGGAAACTTTCCTCTCAAAGGAATCCCTGTGGCCGATCTTTGACGAAAACGGCGTCGCGGGAAAAGAATGGCTCGTTCACGCCGCCTGCATGCGCGCCGATGCTTCCGACCCGTATGCCTACCGAATCCGTCTGATGGCGAATCAGGTCAAAACTTTGTTTGCGCAGGAGCCCGACAACATCGGGGATTTCGCTTTGATGAGCCAGATCTCGCAGGCGGAGGCAAAAAAGTATTTCATCGAACGCTTCCGCATCGCCAAATGGCGCAAGACCGGCATCATCTGGTGGAATGTCATCGACGGCTGGCCACAGATCTCCGATGCCGTCGTCGATTGGTACGGCTGTAAAAAGCTGGCATATCACTACATCAAACGCTCGCAACAGCCATTCTGTATGATGTGCGACGAGCCGCGCGACGGTATGCTGACCCCGGTCGCGGTCAACGACCTGCGCCGGACGGTAACAGTCAGCTATACAATAAGCGCCATCAGTGACGGCAGGAGCGTTGCATCCGGCATGGTAACAGTCGCCCCGGATGAAACCGTACGCGTGACACCGTTCCCACAGGAACACGGCGAGGTCTACCGCATCCGCTGGTCGGGAGATGTGACGGGAGAAAACCACTTTACCGCCGGCATCGGAGATACGCTCGACTACGAAAAGCACAAGGTCGCCCTGCAAGCACTCGGCTACTGGGGCGAGTTCGAGGGATTTTAAGTGGCAAAAAACGCGTCCCCTGCAAAATAAGCAGAGGGCGCGTCATTATTTTCGATCACATTTCCTTAAGATATTGCTCGATGTTGTGCGGGTTGAGCAGATTTTTGAGCATATCCCGCATATCCTCTTTTGTCTCACATTCGAGAAAAGCCCGCATCTTGTTGAGGTGATAGCGCACCGTTTCTCCGGAGAGGAACAATTCCTCGCTGATACGGGTATTGCTGTAGCCGCTGAGCACCATCATCAGTATCGACATCTCCACCTTGGTCAGTCGGTTGAGGAAGGTCTCCACCTTCGGCAGGCGGGCGATCTCCGGCTCGGCGTTATACGCCGTGGACTCATTGAAGGTATTGATGGTCGGGAAAAACACATTGCGGCTCTCATACGCCACATAGCCCTGCTCGGCAAAGCATTTGCCGGTGGTCTGCCGCTCATACACCTTATAGTTCACATAGATCGTCACGGCGCGATAGCCGGGATTGCGCTTGACCAGCCGGTAAATGTCCCCGACCGCGCATCCAACCGCGTCCATATCCGGCGCGAGGCTGGTGAACGGCACATTGTAAAGCCGGGACAGCAACGTGTTGGAAAAGCTGATGATAAAGGTGCTTTTAAGATACTCCGGGTCGCGCTTGCGCATATTTTCAATCAAATAGATCGCCATATAATCGTTGACGCAGATGACGGCATTGAACTGGCGGTGGGAGGCAAAGAAGCCGTCGAAGCACTCCCCGACCGAGCCGTCATTGCAAAAGACCGCGTTGGAAATGCCATTATTCTGCGCGATGAATGCGTCGGTGATCAGCACATCCTCCTGGGAGTTGGTGTTCATACCAAAGACCGCCACGTCATTTTTGTCCGCGTTGCGCAGTCCGTGCAGGATGTTCGCCACCGCGCCGTAAAAGTCGCCTTTAACGCAATGGTAGCGGTAGCGTTCGCCGATATTGAGGAAGCCGTTCGGCACAATGACCTGCACGCCCGCCCTATTGCACTCGTCAATGATGGGGAGCATCAGGGATGTGACCGGGGTCGGGATCAGCAACGGGTCGCCGTGCGCCACGCACTTTTTGATCGTTGCCTTGACATCCGTCACCTCGGTAAAATCCAGCCGACGGCGGGTGAACTCCCTTTCTACGGCGTCGATGACCCCGTAAGTCCACTGGTTGTCCCCCCGTTGAAGATTGGTCAGAATATACAGCATAGAACGATTTTCACCGCCCGATTTGTTTTTCTCTGCTATCATTATATCCCGACTTCTTCATAAAATCAACAAGTATTTTGCATAATAGCGGAAAAAGGGTATTGTTACGACAAAAAGAACGGTGCATAGCCGTAACAGCCATGCACCGTTTGTTGCTTATGTGTCGGGGGTCAGTCCATCATCAGATGTGGCCAAACGCCTTCAGGGTGTCTTCGACCTTCTTCTTCATGTCATCCGGCAGAGCCATAACAGGCTTACGAGCAATACCGGCATCCACGCCACGAAGCTGCAGACCGTACTTGATAACCGGGAGCCACGGGCACGGGAGACCGTCGGCGGTCGGCTCGGTGAACAGCGGCAGATACGGACGGATCTTGTCGAAATGATACTTCATAGCCTCTTCCATCTTGCGAGCCTTGGCGAGATCGAACACGGTCTTGTTCTCCTTCGGGAACAGGTTACCGGTGCCGCAAACCCAACCGTCAGCCCAGGTGGAAACGCACTCGACCGGGCAGACATCGTAGCCATAGAAGCAACCGAAATCGTCATCGGTCAGATAGCGGAGAACCTGCTGGTTGTAAACATCGGCCTGACGCTCCTTAACAGCGTCGATCAGGCCGTCGTTGTACAGCTTCGCGATGAAATTCATGCTCATCAGGCAGGTGCTGTAGTAGGGGTTGTGATAAACCATGATCGGGATGTTGATGGCGTTGCGGATCGCCTTGTAGTGCTCATACAGCTCAGCCTCGTTGGGAGCCATATACCACGGAGTGACGATCATAACACCGTCAGCGCCGGCAGCCTCGGCATCCTTGGACATCTTGATGACGTCGCAGGTACGGTATGCACCGGTGGAAGCGAAAACCTTCGCACGACCGGCAACAGTCTCAACGACAGTGCGGTTGACCAGCATGGTCTCCTCGTTGGTCATAGCGACCAACTCACCGGAAGAACCGGAGGGAATCAAGCCGTCCACGCCGTTCTCAACCAGGAAATTCGCGACTTCCTTAACACCTTTCACGTTGACGGACTCGTCAGACGGATTGAAGGAAGTTACCATAGGGATGAAAATGCCTTCGGGTTTCTTAAACTTTGCCATAATCATTTACCTCCATTATTTTGGGTTATACATAGTGTATCGCACTTTTCCTCCTGTCGCAAGAGGGAAAATAATTGAAAAAATTACATTTTTTTTATGTCTTATTGGTCTCCTCGCTCAAATAAAAAACGCAAAAAATCGCCACCCGGGTCACCCGACCCGCACAAACCGACCGTATGCAACAAAAAAGCGGTCGCTTTTCCCCCCGCATTGCGACACACTTTGCCCGCCGTTTCTTGTATAGTGGAATGTACAACCCTCAAAATCAGGAAAGGACGGATGCGAAATGAATACCAAATCAGATGCGCCGGAGGAAAAAGCGGCACAAAGTGGACAAGCGATCTATGTGATCCTATGGTGCCTGGCGGGACTGTTGATCCCGCGGGCGGTGATCTACGGGGAGATGGCGCCCTTCGGTGTGAGCCTCGCGGCGGCGATCGAGGGCGTCACGGGGCCGGTAACGCTGTCGCTCACGCTGGGCTATCTGCTGGCAGGCAGTGTGCCGTTCCCCTTGCGGTATATCGCGGCGGTCGCCATCGTTGCCGGAACGCGGTGGGTGCTTGCCGCCATTCCCGCACTCCGGGACAAGCCTGTCGTCGTGCCGGTCGTCACTTTCACCGCGGTACTGTCCACGGGGCTCGCAATGTTCAGCCGCTTCGGACTGGACGGCTATCGGGTACTTTTGCTCGTGACCGAGGCAATGGTTGCCGCCGGATGTGCGCTGTTCTTCCGTATGACGGTACGGTGGAGCGCCGCGCCCGGCGACCTGACCCCCACCCGGCAGGCGGCGGTGGTGCTGACCGGCGGGGTGACGATCATGGCGCTGTCCACACTGACGGTGGGCGCATTTTCGCCGGGACGGGCGTTTGCCATCCTGCTGACGCTGCTGCTTGCGCGCTCGGGACAGGAGGCCGGCGGCTGTGTCGCCGGTGTGGTCATCGGCGCGGCGGTCGCACTCGCCACACCGGGGCAGTTGATTCCGGCGCTGTCGCTGATGTTCGGCGGGCTGATCGGCGGGCTTTTCTCCCGCTTCGGCAAAGCCGCCGAGGCGATCGCCTATTTTATGGCGGCGGGGATCATCACGCTGATGGAGGCAGATGAACAAGCCCTCATTCATTGCTATGAGATCGTGGCAGCGGGGATCGTTTTCGTACTCATTCCGCGAAAATGGGACCCATTTTTGCAACACTTATTCCTGCGCAGTCGGGAATTGCCGGCGGTAGAGGGCTTTCGCCGCGCGGCGGTACTGCGGCTGGAGATTGCGGCGCAGTCGCTCGGTGAGGTGGGCGAAACCGTGGCCGCCGTTTCGGACAAGCTCCGCCGGTACGGCGCGCCGGATGATGCCGCGCTTGCCCGCTCCTGCCGACAAACAGTCTGCGACCCCTGCCCGATGCGTCTGGTCTGCTGGCAACAGCACGCCGAGGAAACGCGGGCGGCGTTTGCGGCATTGGCACCGTGGCTCCGTCAAAATGACGGGCAACCCGGTCACGCCCTGCCCGGTCGTCTGCGGGAGGAGTGTCGTCGCCCGGAGCAACTGACCGACGCGGTATGCCGCGCCTACACACAATACACCGCCCAGCAAACAGCGTGGGAACGTCTGCGGGAATTGCAGGCGGCGGTGCAGGAGCTGTTTGGCGGGATGAGCCGCCTTTTGAGCGGGCTTGCCACCGATCTGCAAGACCCCCGGCAGGTGGATGTAGAATTATCCGGGCGTGTGCAGAATGTCTGCGCCGATTTCGGCATCCCCATTCGCGATGCGCTGTGCAGTCGCGACCGCAACAACCGGCTATCGGTCGAGATGCTGCTCGGCGATGTCGGGGTACGGCTGGATGAGGGGCGCTGGTTCCGGGATATGCAACGTGCCTGCGGGCGTGAATTTGCCGCACCGACGGTGGTGGAATACGGCGAGCATCTGCGGGTGACGCTGACCGAGCGACCGCGCTACGCGATCGAAAGCGGCTTTTCCCAGCTATGCTGTGGCGGAGAAAAGCTCTGCGGGGATGCCGTGGACATCTTCTCCCTGCGTGGGCAGACGGTGGTGGTCATCAGCGACGGTATGGGGTGCGGCGGCAGGGCGGCGGTGGACGGATGTATGACCGTCGGGCTGACGGTACGACTGTGGAAAGCCGGCTTTGACCCCGACAGTGTATTGCGCACCGTCAACGCCGCGCTGATGCTCAAAAGCCGCGAGGAAAGCCTTGCCACCCTCGACATCGCCGTGATCGACGAGTTCACCGGGCGGCTGGACAGCTACAAGGCGGGGGCGGCTTGCTCCCTGCTGTACAGCGGTGGGCGGCTTTCGCGTCTGGAACAGCCGTCCCTGCCGCTCGGCATCCTGCCGGATGTATCGTTTGAGCATAGCCACGACCGGCTGGCAGAGGGGGATATTCTGCTTTTGGTCAGCGACGGCGCCCTGACCGGCGGCGTTGCGGCGGTGGAGGAGCTACTCGGCGCTCATCCGGTCGGAGAAACGATGCCCCAGCTTGCCAAGCGCATCGCCGACGCGGTGCGCGCCGGGCAGGACACACACCAGGACGATATTTCGGTCATCGCCATACAGATGAAACGGCTCAAATCGACCGTGCGATCGCCGTCAACTGAAGCGGCGAATACCCCGGCTGTAATGCCCGGTTGATGCTCATGGCGACCAGGCGCGCCGCACGGCTGATGACCAGGTCGATCTCCCGCGGCGTAACCATCAGCACCGGATGACGGGGCGGCGGCGATGCCAGCGGCTCCTCGAGATAAGAGCGCACCAGCGATGCCGCATCCACCACCGTCGGCACCCCGATGCCGATGACCGGCACCCCCAGCATCGACCGATCCAGCGGATGGCGGTTGTTGCCCACCCCCGATCCGGGGGCTATCCCGGTGTCGCAAAGCTGTACCGTATTGCCGAGACGAGCCGGGTCGCGCGCTGCCAGCGCGTCGATGACGATAACCGCCGCCGGCTTCACCTCGCGGCAAACGCCGCGCACGATCTCGCCGCTTTCGGTGCCGGTCTGCCCCAGCACACCCGGGGAAAGCACCGCCGTCGGGCGCAAATCCTCCAATCCGGCGGCGCGGGCAAACTCTCCGTGGATATGCCGGGTCGCCAGCACCATCTCCGCCGCCGTCGGGCCCAGCGCATCCGGCGTAACGGTGCGATTGCCCAAGCCGACGATCAGCACCGTCCCGGTCGGCGGGAGCAGGAGCCGTAGCTGACGCGCGATCGAGACCGCCTCCTCATCGAGATCGGTCTCATCGTCGGACAACGACGGGAGCTGTACCGTCACATACTTCCCGCGCGGCTTCCCGACCGCGGCGGCGGCGCGTTCGGAGCGTATCTCCATACGGTATGCCACCCCCTTGCCGCACACCTCGCGGCTTTGCGCGATGTCCTCCTCCCCCAACAGAACATCCGCCGCCGCTTCCATTGCCAGATCTGTGCGTCCGAGCATATTTACGCCCTCTTTCCTTTCGAGCAGTCCGAAAAAATGTCGATTTTTGCCTTGCTTTCACATCGGAACGGTGCTTTTTTCCGTCAAAATGCAGAAAAAACACGATTTCAAAAAAAACAGTTGCATTTTGAAAGCAAAGGTGTTATTATAGTTTGTGCGTGATTTACTCGTTTATACGATCGACAGGAGGTGTGACCATGCCCAACATTAAATCCGCTAAGAAGCGTGTGAAGGTCATCGCGGTCAAAACGGCTCGTAATAAGGCAAGCCGTTCTGCTTTGAAGACAGAGATCAAAAAGGCCAACGCGGCGATCGAAGCCGGTGAGAACAAGGAGGAGGCGCTGCGCGCCGCCACCAAGAAAATCGACCAGGCGGTTGCCAAGGGTCTGTTGCACAAGAACAACGCTGCCCGTAAGAAGGCGGCGCTTGCCAAGAAGGCTAATGCCTGATCGCAACACTCAAAACGCTTAAAAAAAGAAGCACCGACAAAATGTCGGTGCTTCTTTTTCGCGTTTTAGATCTCGACCTTGAAGGTCGTGATTTCAAAACCGTGGAAGGTATAGTCAAAGCCGTTGCCGTCGAGCGTCATCTCCGCCAGCTCCCGCTCCTGCAAATCGCACAGCGTCACCCGCTTGGCAGGGAAGCCGAGCGTCACGCGGGCACGGGTGCGGATATTGCGGCACTCGTACATACGCACAATGATCGCGTCGCCGTATTCCTCCTCCTTGACCGTTTCGCAGATGACATTCTCGCAGTCGAGCGCCACTGCGGAAAACGCGGTCGGGATACGGGAGGCGGCACCGGTCGCCCGCACAGCGGTCATCGGATAGTTGAGATAGTACGCCGCACGAACGGTATCGGACTGCGCCAACGTTCCCTCGTGCGGGCACAGCGCATAGGTAAAGGTTTTCTCACCAATATCCGCCTCCGGGTCGGGATAGGTCGGGGTACGATGCAGGGACAACAGCATCACGCCGTCGTGAATATCGTGACCGTACTTGCAATCGTTGAGCATCGCCACACCGAAGCGCGACTC
>CALDHV010000223.1 GCA_937902305.1 uncultured Clostridia bacterium | reverse complement strand
GGTCTCGGCACCTTCGATAAATCCTTCGGCACTTCCGATCCTATGGAGCTTTCGAAGAATAAGGTCTACGCAGGCTTCGAGCTGATGAATAAGCTCGGTAAAAAAGCCGAGTTTGTGGACGGACTTCGCGTTACGGACAAGGAAACTGTGGATATTGTTCAGATGGTGCTTGCAGGCAAGGTAAACAAAACTCTTGTCAACATGCTTGAAATGAAGGGCGGCAAGGCTATCGGTCTTTCCGGCATGGACGGCAGACTGATTGAAGCTACAATCAAGGACGAAAAGCTGGGCTATGTCGGTGAGATCACCAAGGTACACGTCCAGCCGATCACCGACATCATCGAAAAGGGCTATATCCCGGTCATTTCCACCGTGGGCTGTGACGATGAGGGCAACACCTACAATATCAACGGCGATACCGCAGCGGCGCACATCGCCGGCGCACTCGGCGCGGAACGGCTCATTATGATGACCGACATTGCCGGGCTGTTGCGGGATAAGAACGACCCCTCCACGCTGATCCCCGAGATAAGCGTCCACGAGGCGGAACGCCTCTGCCGTGAGGGCAAGGTCTCCGACGGGATGATCCCGAAGGTCAACTGCTGTATCGAGGCACTGAAAAAGGGCGTAAAAAATGTGGTCATTATGGACGGACGAATCCCGCACGCCATCCTGATGGAGCTGTTGACCAATGAGGGCGCGGGCACTATGTTTACGGAGAAAAGAGAAATGAGTATTAAAGAAAAAGACGCGCATTACATCGCCGGGACTTACAACCGCTTTCCCGTCGTGCTGTCCCACGGCAAGGGCTCGCTCGTGTGGGATGAAAATGACAAGGAATACATTGATATGGGCTCCGGCATCGGCGTGACCTCCTTCGGCATCGCCGACGATCTGTGGCAGGCGGCGGTCTCCAACCAGTCCGCCAAGCTCCAGCACACCTCCAACCTCTACTACACCGAGCCGTGCGCCGTGCTGGCGGAAAAGCTGTGCGAAAAAGCGGGTATGAGCAAGGTGTTCTTCTGCAACTCCGGCGCAGAGGCGAACGAGTGCGCCATCAAGGTCGCCCGCAAATACGCCGCCGAGAAAAAGGGCGCGGACTGCAATACCATCGTGACGCTGAAGAACAGCTTCCACGGCAGGACGCTGACCACCCTCGCCGCGACCGGGCAAGACCATTATCACGAGCTGTATCAGCCGCTGACCCCGGGCTTTGTCAGCGTGGATGCCTACAATGTATATGAGCTGGAGGCGGTGGGCGCATCCCACAAGATCGCCGCCATTATGATCGAATGTATCCAAGGCGAGGGCGGCGTGATCGATTTGAAAAAATCCTTTGTCAACGAGGTCGTCGAATACGCCCAGGCGCACGACATTCTGGTCATCGCCGATGAGGTGCAGACCGGCAACGGGCGCACCGGCAAGCTCTATTCCTATATGAACTACGGCATCAAGCCCGATATCGTCACCACCGCGAAGGGACTCGCGGGCGGTCTGCCTCTCGGCGCGGCAATGTTTAACGAAAAGGTTCAGAACGTTTTCGGCTACGGCGACCACGGTTCGACCTTCGGCGGCAACCCCGTCGCGGCGGCCGCG
>CALDHV010000222.1 GCA_937902305.1 uncultured Clostridia bacterium | reverse complement strand
TTTTACCGCCATTGAAATGCTGAAAAAGGGCAGCCGCAAAAAAATAACGATCATAGAAAAAGGCAAGGCGATCGAAAACCGCCGCTGCCCCAAAGCGCAGACCGGGCACTGCATGAACTGTAAGCCCTACTGCCATATCACCACCGGCTTTTCCGGTGCCGGATTTTCCGTAAGGGCGGACGGCTTTACCGTCCCATCCGCCATCGACGCCTCCCGCGGACGGTCATCGTCGGCAACAATATCCAAAAACGAACGGGAGACCGGCTTCGGCGTGACGACCGGGCGCGGCGCGGCGGAAACCGCCGGACGGGCAGTCTCCCGCGGCACGGGCGGCACGACGGGGCACGTCACCGGCTGTTGCTCCTCGCGGAGCAGAACGCGGTGGATGCTGTCCCCCGTCTCCAAAGCCGAGCGCACCGCGTAATACACCGCGTCAAAGACCGGCTTTTCGCTGACAAAACGCACCTCGATCTTAGCAGGATGCACATTGGCGTCCACGGTATCGGCAGGCAAATCAATATGCAGTACGCAGGTGGGAAACCGTCCGACCATCATCACGCCCTTGTAGGCGCGTTCGATGGCGACTGTCGCCGTCTGGGTGCGGACATAGCGTCCATTGACGAAAAAGTGTTGCATCGTGCGATTGGGGCGGCACGCCTCCGGCTTACATATAAAGCCGGAAACCTTTACACCGTTCATCGCGTAATCGACCGGGATCAACCCGGCGGCAAACGGCTTGCCGAACACGGCGCGAATACAGCCAAGCAGGTCGCCGTCCCCGGCGGTCTGCATTTCGTTCCTGCCGTTGCGGATAAAGCGCATCGCCACATCGGGATGGGACAGCGCCAGCCGCTCCACGACCCCGGCAACGGCGTTGCCCTCGTTGACATCTTTTTTGAGAAACTTCATACGCGCGGGAACATTGTAAAACAAGTCCTCAATGATGATGGTCGTCCCCTCGGGACAACCGGCATCCTCCGTCACCTGCTCCTCCCCGCCGTGGATAACATAGTGTGTACCCACCATTTCGCCGGCGGCGCAGGTGGTCAGATCGACCTTGGCGACGGCGGCGATAGAGGCAAGCGCCTCCCCACGAAATCCGAGCGTTGCGATGCCGGTCAGATCCTCCTGCTCGCGCACCTTACTGGTCGCATGGCGCAAAAACGCCACCGGGACATCCTCCCGCTCGAAGCCACATCCGTCGTCCGTCACCCGCATATAGCTAATGCCGCCGTCGCGGATCTCGACGGTCACGTGCTTTGCTCCGGCGTCGATGGTGTTTTCCAGCAATTCCTTGATGACGGATGCCGGACGTTCCACCACCTCGCCTGCCGCGATCAATTCCGCGACCCGCTTATCGAGAACGTGTATTTTTGCCACGGAATATCCCTCCTAAATCAGTATGCACCCGCCTCGCGCACCAGCTCGTACAGTACCTGCATTGCTTCGATCGGGGTGAGAACATTGACATCCAGCGATTTCAACCGGTCGATGATCGGGTTGTCGGCGGCATCCAGCAAGGAAAGCTGTCCGCTGTCATCCTCCTCCCGCTGTGCGCGGGGGGCGTGAGCGCGGACATCCGGCGCATCGGCAACAATCTCCTGCAGGATGGTCTTGGCACGGGAAACGACGTGGTCGTTGATACCCGCCAGCTTCGCCACCTCGATGCCGTAGCTTTCATCTGCGGGGCCGCGCACGATCCGGCGCAGGAAGGTAACATCGTCCCCGCGCTTTTTGACCGCAATGTTGTAATTCCTGATCCCGGAAAGCTCCTCCTCCATCGAGGTCAGCTCGTGGTAATGGGTCGCAAACAAGGTCTTGGCGCCGATATATTTCGGATCGGCGACATATTCCAGCACCGCGCGGGCGATGCTCATACCGTCAAAGGTGGAGGTGCCGCGCCCGATCTCATCGAAAATGATCAGACTGTTTTTCCCTGCGTTGCGCAGGATGGAGGCGACCTCGCTCATCTCCACCATAAAGGTGGACTGCCCCGCCGCCAGATCGTCCGACGCGCCGACGCGGGTGAAGATGCTGTCCACCACACCGATCGTCGCGCTTTTCGCCGGGATAAAACACCCGATCTGCGCCATCAGCACGATCAGCGCCGTCTGGCGCATATAGGTGGATTTGCCCGCCATATTCGGGCCGGTGATGATTGCTACGCGGTTGTCCCCGTTATCCAGCAAGACATCATTCGGAACAAACGGCGCGTTAGACAGGCTTTCCACTACCGGGTGGCGTCCGCCCTCGATGCGGATGACACCGCTCATATCCACCTCGGGGCGGCAATAGCCGTTGGCGACCGATACCTCGGCAAAGGACGCCAGCACATCCAGCTCGGCGACCGCTTCCGCCGTGCGCTGAATACGGGTCAGCTCCGCCGCCACGGCGGTGCGTATCTTCGTAAAGATCTGATATTCCAACTCGACCGAGCGATCCCGTGCGCCGAGCACACGGCTTTCCCATTCTTTAAGCTCCTGCGTGATATACCGCTCGGCATTGGCAAGTGTCTGCTTGCGTATGTAATGCTCCGGCACCTGGTCGGCGTACATCCGCGACACCTCGATATAATAGCCGAATACGCGGTTATAGCCTACCTTCAAGGTGCGGATGCCGGTCTTTTCTTTTTCCTCGGCTTCGATACGAGTGATGATACCCTTACCGTTGTTCATAATATCGCGTAGCTCGTCAAGCTCATGGTCATAGCCCTTGCAGATCATACCGCCCTCGCGGACGGAAAATGGCGGATTGTCCTCGATCGCGGCGGCGATCATCTGGCGCACATCCTCAAGCAGGTCGATCCGCCCGGCGACCGATTTGAGCAATTCGCTTTTGGCCCCGGCAAGGCACTCCTTGATCGGAGGCAGACATTCGAGCGTCTGCCGCAGGGAACGAAGCTCGCGCGCGTTGGCGCTTCCGTATACGATGCGGGTCATAATGCGCTCCAAATCGTAGATCGGAGACAGATTTTCCCGGATATTGTCACGGAGCATATGATCGTGCACCAGCTCCTCCACCGCCGAAAGGCGCTTGGAGATCGCCGCAACGCGGATGAGGGGCTGTTCGATCCGACGGCGCATCAGCCGCTTGCCCATAGCGGTACAGGTGCGATCCAGCACACCGAGTAAGGAGCCGCGCTTTTCCTTGTTGCGCATCGTTTCGGTCAGCTCAAGATTGCGTCGCGCCGTCGTGTCAAGACGCATATATTCCTCATCGGTATAGACCTGCGGACGCGCCAGGCGCTCCAGCCCGTTCATTTGCGTAATATGCAGGTATTGCAATGCACAGCCGAGCGCGATAAGCGACGGTGTTTGATCCACGCCCTCCAGCTCCGCCGGAGAACCCACCCCATATTGCTCGCATACCGTGCGGCGGCAAGCATCCTCGTCGGTCTGCTCCGCCGTCAGCGTTTCGGTGCGCAGCTCGGGATGCTTGGCGATATACTCCCGCACCGTATCCAGCCGCGCAATGGCTTCAGACAATAGCACCTCGCTCGGGCTGAAACGCCCCAGCTCGTTGCCGACGCGTAGCGGCAGATCGTCCCCGGTGATCCCGGTCAACCGCACCTCGCCGGTGGAGCAATCGCAGAAGCACAGTCCGCACATACCATCCTCGGTGCCGTACAGCACCGCCAGGAAGTTGTTGCGGCTCTCATCCAGCATACTGCCCTCGATCACCGTGCCGGGCAGGAGGGAAAAGGGCGCCGTGTTGAGAACAGCCAGCGTGATCATGTCACCGGACGCATCGGACGGGTCG
>CALDHV010000221.1 GCA_937902305.1 uncultured Clostridia bacterium | reverse complement strand
GCATCGGTGGAGCCGGGCAGCAGAGCGGCGCGCGCCCGCATCCGGGCGGGAGACGTTTTGCTCACCATCAACGACACCGAGATAGGGGATGTGCTGGATTATCGCTTTTTTGTGCCGGATACCCGGCTCACGCTGACGGTTTCCTCCGGCGGACGCGAGCGCCGCATCCGAATCAAAAAGGATGAGTATGAGGAGATCGGGCTGGAGTTCGATACCTACTTGATGGACGAACAGCGGCGGTGCCGGAATAACTGCGTTTTCTGCTTCATCGACCAACTGCCGCCCGGTATGCGGGAAAGTCTGTATTTCAAGGACGACGACAGCCGGCTGTCCTTTCTGTTCGGCAACTATATCACGCTGACCAATCTCACTGAGCACGAGGTCGAGCGGATGATCCGTATGCACATCAGCCCGATCAATATTTCGGTGCATACGACCGATCCCGATCTGCGGTGCCGGATGATGGGCAACCGCTTTGCGGGGGACTGTCTGTCCATCCTGCATCGGTTTGCCGAGGCGGGGCTGACGATCCAATGTCAGCTTGTGCTGGTGCCGGGCTATAATGACGGCGCACAGCTTGACCGGACGCTGTCCGATCTGGCGGCGCTGGGCGGGGCGATACGCAGTGTTGCCGCCGTCCCGGTGGGGCTGACGAAATACCGCGACGGGCTGACCCCGTTGCGCCCATTCACCGCCGAGGAGTCCGCGACGGTCATCCGGCAGCTGACGGCGGCGGGGGATCGGATGAAGCAGAAGGGCGGCACGCGGGTGTTTTATCCCTCCGATGAGTGGTATATCCGCGCGGGAGAGCCATTTCCGGATGCGTCGTTCTACGACGGCTTCCCACAGCTGGAAAACGGGGTCGGTATGGTCGCGCTACTACGGGAGCAGTTCCGCGCGGCGCTGGCGGAGGAGACACGCACGCCGCCTGCCCTGCGGCAGGTCATCGCGAGCGGCGTTGCCGCCGCCCCGATTTTAGAGACGTTGGTCGCCGAGGCGAAAGAGAAGTGGCAGGGACTTGATGTGACGGTCGTTCCGATCCGCAATGACTTTTTCGGAGAAAATATCACCGTATCCGGGCTTGTGACCGGCGGGGATCTGATGCGACAGCTTGCGGGCGTTCCGATGGGGCGACTGCTGTTGCCGGAGAATATGTTGCGCCATCAGCAGGATGTTTTTCTGGACGATGTGACGCTGGAGCAGGTTCGTCAAACGCTCTGCCCGGCGGTGACGCTTGTCCCGGAAACGGACGGCGAAGCGTTGCTTGCGGCGCTGTGGCAAGAGGTGTAAAGAGGAGGGAGATCCAGTATGGCAAAACCGATCGTGGCGGTGG
This sequence comes from uncultured Clostridia bacterium, assembly GCA_937902305.1. Classification (GTDB taxonomy): domain Bacteria; phylum Bacillota; class Clostridia; order Oscillospirales; family Acutalibacteraceae; genus UBA5905. The sequence goes on along the minus strand of CALDHV010000221.1, from coordinate 425 downwards.
TCGGCAGACCGAATGTCGGCAAATCCACCCTATTCAATAAGCTGATCGGCCAGCGGCTGTCCATTGTCGAGGACACGCCGGGCGTGACCCGCGACCGCATTTTTGCGGAATGTGAATGGTGCGGACGGCAGTTTATGCTGGCGGATCCCGGCGGCATCGAGCCGCAGTCGGACGACGTGATCCTGTCCCAGATGCGTCGGCAGGCACAGCTTGCAGTCGATCAGGCGGATGTCATCGTGCTGGTGACGGATCTGCGTGCGGGGCTGACGGCGGATGATGAAAGCGTCGCGGCGATGCTGCGCAAATCCGGCAAGCCGGTGGTGCTGTGCGTCAATAAATGCGACTCTCCCGGAACGCCGCCGCCGGAATATTACGAGTTTTACAATCTCGGGCTGGGCGATCCCATCGCGGTGTCGTCCATCCAC
>CALDHV010000220.1 GCA_937902305.1 uncultured Clostridia bacterium | reverse complement strand
AAGGGAATCCGTTCCGCAACAAGAAAAGCATCCGCAAAAAACGGATGCTTTTCTTGTTGAAACCGAATTATTCAGCTTCTTCCACAGCCACGACCTGCTTGCCGTCGTAATAGCCGCAATTCCCGCACAGCCGATGCGCCAGCTTATACTGACCGCACTGAGAGCATCTGGTCAGAGTCGGAGCGTCAAGCTTCCAAAGATTGTTACGTCTTTTATCGCGCCGAGCCTTGGAACTTTTTCTCTTGGGTACCGCCATTGTCAGCACCTCCTTGCATTAGTCAAAAAATCAGTTGAGCAAATCCTGTAATACCGCCAAACGGGGATCGACCGTCTTTGTCTGACAGCCGCAAAGCCCGTCATTGAGGTTTTTACCGCATTGCGGACACAATCCGCGGCAGTCGTCCCGGCATAAAAGCTTATACGGGAGCTCCAGCAGGATGTCCGTTCGGATCAGCTCGTCCAGCGCGAGGTGGTAGTCCTCCAGCTGAACAAAATCGCTGTCCTCCTGTGCGGCGGAAGTGACCAAAACGTGCTCCACCGAAATGTCATAGGGTCGGGATAGCGGCGAAAGGCACCGGTCACACCGTCCCTCAAACACGAACTGTACCCGCGCACGGAGTTGCACCACACCGGCACGACCGGTGATGGAGCCGACCACACGGATCGGCTGTGCAAAGGGATACATCCGCTGGTATTCTTCTTGCGAAAAATCCAATTCCGCGTCAATCGGGAGACGGTCTGTCTCCCCCATGAACAAGGATCTGCACGAAATAAGCATACTTCACCTCAAGCGTCACTATGGTATTATATAAGCATTGTCTGCATTTGTCAAGCAATATTTCGAAAATCCGAAGAAAATCTTTTCTTTGCCGTCAATCGGTCGGAGCATCCACCGCCTTGAGCGGCTCATACGGCTCGGCGGGAGCGTCCCCGATGTCCCGCACAATGATGAATGGCGTCAGCTCGTCATCCTGCCCGGCGGGGTTGTCCCGGATACGCTCCGCGAGCTGTTCATCCGCGACCGCCGCAAGGTCGGGGGATTTACCGAGGATCTCGATGGCTATATCGTTCGCGTCCACCAGCACGCAGCTGATCCCGAGCTTTTCATAGATCGTGGCGCACACCTTTTCCGGCTCCTTGGGATTAAGCACCGCCAGCGTGTGATAGGTGTCAAAGGCGGAATGGCTGTAAAAACCGTCGATGCCGGCAACATCCTGCCCGACGATCTCATAGAACACGCCGCGCTTGCCGAAAACACGCGCCACCGCGCCGCAGAACACCGCCCACAGGATCAGCGGCAAACCCTTGAGGTTGATCGCCAGCTGGAGCTTATACGGCTCGTCCATCCCGATGCCGTTGTGGTTGCTGGTGGCGAACTTCGAGAGGAACTTCGCCCAAAAGCCCACCTTCACGTCTTTCATCTCGACGGTGTTATCCTGGCACATCGACACGATCTTTTCGGATACGGTGACGAAATCCCAGGTACCGGTGACGACTACGGCAGAGCCGGAGGCGAAGGCGGAGCCAGCGGAGGAGGAGTTGTGGCAGGGAGAGGTGACGAGCTTCTGCATTCCCTTCACG
>CALDHV010000219.1 GCA_937902305.1 uncultured Clostridia bacterium | reverse complement strand
TGCCCTCCACCGGATTTTGAGCGGTGATAACAGGCATCGGAATTTTCCCAGAGAGGATTCTTCTTTTCGGTTTTCCATATCACCTGCGGGTCGGGTCTTATAAGCGTTATGTCTCCCCAGCGTTCAAGGCGTTCGCCGTCGGAGCAGTCGATCAGCTCATAATCCTTCCATCTGTCAGCGCTTCTCATGCTGTCCTCCGATGGCGGTCTTGATCTGATCCGCCAGCGATACCGCCAGCGTGTTGATTTGCTCAAAATCCTTGCCCTCGACCATCACCCGCACCAGCGGCTCGGTTCCGGATACCCGTACCAGCACCCGTCCGTCCTTACCGAGCGACTGATTTGCCTCGTCGATGGCGGCTTGCAGTTTCTTGTCTTTCGTGAATGTCTGCTTTTGCGCGGTATCGGCACGGACGTTGACCATCACCTGCGGATACCGCTCCATCATCCCGCCGATGCGGGACATTTTCCAGCCGTTGCGCCGCGCCATACCAAGCAGTTGGATCGCGGAAAGCTGTCCGTCACCGGTGGTGGCATACCGGGTCATAATGATATGCCCCGATTGCTCGCCGCCGACGGCGTAGCCCTCGCGCCGCATTTCCTCCAGCACATACCGGTCGCCCACCTTAGTGGAGACGGTATGGATATTGTGCGCCTCACAGAAGCGGAAAAACCCGAGATTGGACATCACCGTGACCACGGCGGTATCGCCGGGCAATTCGCCCCGCTTTTTCATATCGTATGCCAGCGCGGCGATGATCTTATCGCCGTCCAGCAGGTTGCCCTTTTCGTCCACCGCCAGACAGCGGTCTGCGTCGCCGTCAAAGGCGACACCGGCGGAAAAACGCATCTTTTTGACCAGCTCCGCCAGCCGCTCGATATGGGTCGAGCCGCAGTCGCGGTTGATGTTTTCACCATCCGGCTGATCGTTGATGAATACACAGTCTGCGCCCAGTGCCGCAAACAGCCGCCGCGCCGTCGCACTGGCGGAGCCGTTGGCGCAATCGACAGCAACGCGCATCCCGCGCAGGTCGGTGTCGGTGGTATCCAGCAGATGGCTGACATAATCCTCCACCGCCGGGCGGGGCGGCAAAATGCGTCCCACGCCGCCGCCGATGGGGGAGGGCGGCGCTTTCTTGCCGTCGAGGACGATCGCCTCGATCTCCGTTTCCAGCGTATCGGGGAGCTTGTAGCCCTTGCCGTCAAAAATCTTGATGCCGTTATATTCGCAAGGGTTGTGCGACGCGGAGATCATAATGCCCGCCGCCGCCTCGTACCGGCTGACGAGATAGGCGACCGCCGGGGTCGGGATCACGCCGAGTGGCAGAACATCGGCACCCACTGAGCAAAGCCCGGCGGTCAGCGCCGCCTCCAGCATATCGGAGGATGCGCGGGTGTCCTTGCCGATGAGGACGGCGGGATGCTGTCCTGCGGTTTCGATGAGCACCATAGCGGCGGCGCGTCCGATCGCCATTGCCAGCTCGCAGGTGAGCTCGGTGTTTGCAATGCCACGGGCACCGTCGGTGCCGAAAAGTTTTCCCATTATGTTTTCCTCTCTCTCCTAAAACATAGTCTGTCCGTTTTGTTCAATACCGAGATGGGCGTATGCCGCCGGCAGGACGATTCTCCCGCGCGGCGTGCGTCCGATGAAGCCGATCTGCATCAGGTACGGCTCATACACATCCTCGATCGTCACCGCCTCCTCGCCGATCATGGCGGCGAGTGTTTCCAGCCCGACGGGGCCGCCGTTGTAGTGGCGGATCATCGCGGTCAGCATCCGGCGGTCGCCGGAGTCGAGCCCCAGCTCGTCGATCTCCATACGGGTCAGCGCCTCCTGCGCGGTCGGACGGTCGATCTTACCGTCGTTGAGCAACTGGGCAAAATCCCGCACCCGCTTCAAAAGCCGGTTGGCAATACGGGGTGTGCCC
>CALDHV010000218.1 GCA_937902305.1 uncultured Clostridia bacterium | reverse complement strand
TTGGGACTGAGATCGGCGGCGACGAGCCTTGCCGTCGGCACCTGCTGGGATATGGGGCACTACGCCTACTATGTGCGGCGGTTTTTCCCCGATCAGCCCGACCTTTTGCCGGATGAACGCTTTCTGCGACGGGTCATCCACACCCACATCCACGCGCTGAACGGGCTGACCACCCATTTCCCGCTTGATACGGGAGAATTGCCGCTCGACCGCTATCGGGCGGCGCTCGGCGGCGCGTACGGCGGGGTGCTCAATCTCGAGCTTGAGCCGTCGCGCTTTGCCGACCGGCGCGACCCCGCAGACGCGTTGCTATCCTCGGTCGCGGTACTCAAATCCGTCGAATAAAGCATATAATACGGGCGGGAACACATCGCCGTGTTCCCGCCCGTTCGTTTATTTCTTCTTTGTGGTCTTGGTCGCCGCTTTTGCCGCCTTCGCGGTCGTCGTAGGCGTTGCCTTTGCCGCGGTCGTTGTCACCTTCGCCGTTGTCGTAGCGGGCGCCTTTGCGGTCGTAGTCGCCGGCGGCGCCTTGGTAGCGCCTGCGGCGTCAATATCCGGCTCCTCGGAGGCGGCCGTGTTGTTCGGCAACTGCCGTAGCGCCACCTTGACCATCAAATCGTCCCCGAGCGCAGTCAAGGCACTCAGCTCTTTTTGCGCATCGGTCAATACCACAGCGGTATCCGGCTCGATGCCGACGCCCTCCCACGAGCCGCCCTTGACCAGCCCGTAGCTACCGACCGTCAGCTTGATCGCCGAGCCGTCGGTCTCCAGCGGGAAAAGGGATTGGTATTTTGCCTTGCCCGCCGTGGTCTCACCGATGACGGTGGTCATACTCAATTCCTTCAGCACGCCGGCGAAAAACTCCGCCTCGCCCATCGTGGCGCTGTCCACCAGCGTGACGGTCGAAAGGCTGATGGCATTGCTCCCGTCGGACATCAGACGCTGGATCTTGCCGTTTTTATCCGTTTCGGTGCCGTACTGCCCCAGCGGAACGAGGAACGAAATAACCTCCTCTGCCGCCGCACGCGATCCGCCGGCATTGCCGCGCAGATCAAAGATAAAGCCGTTCACACCCTGCTGTTGCATATCCGATACCACCGCCCGGAACTGTTCGGGGGTGTTATCCAAAAAAGCGGAAATGCGGATATAGGCAATGCCATCCATCAGCTCGCTCTGCACACTGCGCAGAGTATACGGACTGGGCGAAAGCTCGAATGCCAGCGATTTCTTCTCCCGCGTCACGCTGAGCAGCACCTTTTCGGAGGTGTCGATGATACGCTGGATCTGCAAAACCGTCTTATCCCCCACATCCTCACCGTTGACAGCGGTCAGAACGTCCCCCTTTTTCACACCGCTCTGGTCGGCGGGAGAGTTGATATTGACCGCGCTCACCGCGATTTTGCCGTCGGCGGCGCACACAGTCAGACCGATGTCGGTCGCCTTACCCGCCAACCGATTTTGCTCCGCGGTATATTCCGTCGCGGTGAAATAGGCGGCGTAGCTATCCCCGATGCCATCAACATAGCCTTCGGTCAGCTTTTGACGTAGCATTTCGTCGTCGATGTCGGTATAGTACTCGCGCACCTTTTTATCCACATCGTTGATATGGGTATACATTGCCTGGCGCTGGGCGACCGATTGCACCTGGCGGTTGAAATACCGGATCGCCAGCACCATCGTCAGCGAGATCGCCAATGCCGCCGTCAGCAGTATCAGCGTGATCGCCGTGCTCAGGGAGATCTTCTTCTTCATCAGAAAAGTCCTGCCTTTCGGTCAGTCAGTCGGATCAGTTGACCTTCGGACTGACATAAGTATACAGCGGATTGACCGGTGTACCGTCCAGGCGCACCTCAAAGTGCAGGTGCGGCCCGGTCACGTGACCGGATTTGCCCGCCTGCCCGATGACCGTCTTGCCGCCGACCACCTTCTGTCCGACGCGGGCATACAGCACCGAGCAATGCGCATACAGCGTCGTGACCTTGCGTCCTTTGCTGTCCTTGCCGTGGTCGATGATACAGCTGTATCCGTAGCCGTAGCTCCAGCCGGTGCCATAGTAGCTGGTATAGTTTGCCGCGATGACCGTGCCGTCCGCCGCGGCGACGATATTCTCGCCATAGATCGGGATCTTGCCGTTGGCGATGTCGATTCCGTTGTGATTTTTGCCCCAACGCGGCCCGAACACATCGGACAGCGCCCGCACCGTCGGCACCGGCCAGTACATCATCTTATTGTTGTAGACCGAGTTCGTCGAGCTTTCCCGGATCAGCTTGGCAATATCCTGATTCGCCTTTTCAATCAGCTTTTCGGTGTCCTTGATCTGCTGATTGTAGGTCGAGACCGACGATTGCAGCTTGCGCATTTCGCTGGATGCCGCCGCGCAGACCTGCTCCAGCTCCCGTTTTTTCGCGTTAGCGACCGCCTTGGTCTGCTCGATCTCGCTCTTTTTCGCCTGCAGATCACTCTTTTTGCTCTCCAGCGTGGCTTTTTCCGCCTCGATCTTCTTGATAGAAGCCTCCAGGCGGTCGATCGCGCTCTGATCCTTCGAGGATACGCGGCGAATCGCCATAGATTTGAGCAGATAGTCCTCATAGCTCTGCGTATTCATCAGCAACTGGAGCGTGGTAACATTGCCGGATTTCATAATGGCGCGCAAACGCTGACCGAGCTTGTCTCGCGTGTCGGCGATCTCCGCCTCCTGCGCGGCGATCTGCTTTTCCATCGACGAAACCTCGCTCTGCACCGAGGACATCTGCCCATTGAGCGAGGATATTTGACTATTATAGACCGCCAGCTGTGCCTCGGCATTGGTCATCTGCTGGTCAAGCAGAGAATACCGCTTCTGACTGGCAGACAAGTCCGAGCTGGCATCCGCCAACTGGCTCTTTATCTGTTTTTCCTTCTTTTGCAGCTCCGAGATTTCCTGCTGGAGCTGTTCCTTGGTCTTCGCCGCCGTCGGCAGAGCCGAGCCGAGCGACACCAGCAGTGCCACCGCGCAGAAAAGCGCCGTCACGCGTCGGGGCAAACGCCGTTTCATCATTGCGGCAAGCCTCCCTCCTGTTTGAGATAGCGGCTCATAGAGATCGCGCTCCCGCAGGTACCGACCAGCATACCGCCCGCCAAAAAGCCGACGAGCAATACCAGCCACACGGCGGAAAACGGCACCAGATGGAACAGGGCGCCCAGCGAGAAGCTGACAGAAAGTCGCGAATACAGCAGATAGATAAGTCCGTAGCCCAGTGCGCCGGCGCACAGTCCGAGCACGATGCCCTCCACGATGAACGGCAACCGCACGAAGCTGTCGGTCGCGCCGACCGATTTCATAATGTAGATCTCCAGCCGGCGGCTGTACACTGTCAGCTTGATGGTATTGGCGATGATGAACAGCGACACCGCCAACAGCACAATGATGATCGCACCGCCGACCCCCAACACCAGTCGGCGCACACGGGTCAGCGTGGCGGCAATATCTCCGTCATAGGACACGCTCTCCACCCCGGCAAGCGCCCGGATGGCGTCCAACGTCGGCTGGAATATCTCCAGATCGTCAAACGACACAATGTACGTATCCTGCAATGGGTTGTTCTCCCCCTGCAAGCTTTCGTAGGTCTCTTTTGGCAGGTCATTGCCGTAGCGTTCGAGCGACTCCTCCTTGGATACAAACGTCACCTTGGCAACATTCGCCATTTCCTCCAACTGTGCGCCGACCGAAGCGACGGTCGCCTCGTCCGCGTCGTCATTGAGGAATACCGCGATCACGTTCTGCTCATACGCCGTCTGGAAAAGATGGTCGATATTGACAAACACCAGATACGAAAAGCCCGTCAACAGCAGACAGCAGATCAACACGCCGACACTGGCAAGCGCCATAAAGCGGTTGAGCCAGGTATTGCGGAAGCCCTCCCGCACGAGATAGCGAAAGCTTTGTCCGTTCATCATTCCGCAACACCTCCCAACGGGACGGCAATATCCGCCGGCTGTGTTCCGTTATTCTGGGGGCCGGTATCGGAAACGACCCGTCCGTCCTCCAGCGTGATGACCCGGTGGTCGAACTGCCGCACAAGAGTATGCTCGTGCGTGACCATCAGCACCGTGGTGCCCTTTTCGTTGATCTGCGTCAGCAGATCGACAATATCGTGTGCCATCTGCGGGTCAACATTGCCGGTCGGCTCGTCGGCGATGATGAGCGCCGGGTTATTGACCAGCGCGCGGGCAAGTCCCACCCGCTGTTGTTCACCGCCGGACAGCTCGCGCGGATAGCGGTCAGCTTTACTCTGCAGATCCAACAGTTGCAGTACGTGCGGAACACGCCGCCGGATCTCACGGCGGGTCTTGCCAATGACGCGCATGGAAAACGCGACATTATCGTACACCGTCATCGTGTCGATCAGACGGAAATCCTGAAACACGATGCCCATTGTCCGCCGGAAATACGGCACCTGCTTACGCTTAAGGCGCGACAGGCGGTAGTTGTTGACGATCACCTCGCCGGAGGTCGGCACCTCCTCGCGCATAATGAGCTTGAGAAAGGTACTTTTACCGGCGCCGGACGCACCGACGATGAACGCAAACTCTCCGTCGTCAATATGCAGATTGACATCATTGAGCGCGTGACTGCCGGTATCGTACTGCTTATAGACACTGCGAAACTCGATCATAAATCTTTGCCTTTCCTTTCCGTCCGGCGAAAAAGCGCGGACAGCTTTTCACGACCTACATTATAGCAGGAAAAGCCACACCGGAACAAGCTTCAATACTTGGAAATGCCGACTATCAGTATTTCACCGGATTGGCATTGAGATACTTTTTGACCATCAGCGCCACCTTGAAAACGATGGCATCATCGAACTCCCGCAAATCCAGCCCGGTCAGGCGCTTGATCTTTTCCAGACGGTAGACCAGCGTGTTGCGGTGCACAAACAGCTTACGGGAGGTCTCGGACACGTTGAGGTTGTTTTCGAAAAACTTCTGGATGGTAAACAGCGTTTCCTGATCCAGTGAGTCGATCGACCCTTTCTTAAACACCTCACGCAGGAACATCTCGCACAGCGTGGTCGGCAACTGATAGACCAACCGCGCCACGCCGAGGTGGTCGTAGCTGACGATCGCCTTTTCGGTGTCAAACACCTTGCCGACCTCCAGCGCGACCTGCGCCTCCTTGAATGAAGTGGCAAGATCGCGGATCTCCGTTCCCGCGGTGCCGATGCCGACCACCGCCTGCGTGAAGAACTCACTGCCGAGCGTATCGACGATGGAGCGCGCCAGCTTTTCCAGGTCTTTTGTTTCGATACCGGGACGTAGCTCCTTGACGAGTGCTATATCGGTTTCGCTGACATTGACAACAAAATCCTTAGTCTTGTCCGGGAATAGGTTTTGAATAACATCAAAGGCGGAGATCTCCGTCTTGGAGCGGATGCGGATAAGCAAGACCACGCGGGAGACATCGGAATTGAAATGCAACTCGCGCGCCTTAAGGTAAATATCACCCGGCAGAATATTATCCAAAATCACATTTTTGATAAAATTACTGCGGTCGTATTTTTCGTCATAGTATTGCTTGAGATTGGACAACGATATTGCCAACAGTGCGGCATACCGCAACGCCATATCGTCGGTGCCCTCGACGAACACCACATACTCACCGCTCGGACGACTGCCGAACAGCTTATAAGTGTACCCGTCCGCGACCAGGTATTCCTCTCCCGCCAGCATCTCCGCCGTGACGGTCTTGTAGCTCTCCCCGATACGACCGAGGTCGCTGCAAGCGACCACCGACATATTCTCGTCGATCACGCCGACGGTACGGTCGATCGCCTCTTTCATTTGATGAACGACTCCCTGGAACAACCGATTGGACATACGACTCACTCCTTTGTTTATCCCTGCCGGGCAATGTAAAACAGCACAACGCCGGCGTCCGAAAAAGCCGCCGGCATACAAACGACTACCCGCGTCCTCGGCAGGAAATCATCGGCATATACACTCTCCGCGTCATGCGGCGGCTCTGTCAGTAGGCGGCATTTTGCGTATGCAAAACCGCTTATGGGTATTTTACACAATATCAGGCGATTTTGCAAGACAAAAAGTACAATTATTTTCAAAATGTTCAAAAATACAGGCGATTTTTCGTGTAAAACGCCATTTTTCGCGAAAAAACGTGTCCGTCCGGTGTATTCCATTTGACTTTTCCGCATAAGAGTACTATAATGTAGGGAAATGAAACGCAGGAGGGACAGAGTATGGGCACACAAGTCTGCGCACCTGCCACCGTCACGGTACGCGAGGTGACAACAAAGCGCGAACGCCGACTTTTTGTCAATTATCCGAACGTGCTTTACCGCGACACGCCGCAATTCGTCCCCGCTTTTTACGACGACGATATGGCGGACTGGGATCCGAAGAAAAACCCCGCATTTGAATACTGCGAAGCAAAATGCTGGCTTGCCTGGCGAGATGGCAAGATCGTCGGGCGCATCGCCGCTATCCTCAGTCACCGTGCCAACGAAAAATGGGGCACCAACCGGATGCGGTTCAGTCAGGTCGATTTTATCGACGATGAGAAGGTATCCGCCGCCCTGTTTGCGGCGGTGGAGGCGTTCGCCCGGGAAAAGGGATGCGACCAGATCCACGGGCCGCTCGGCTTCTGCGACCTCGATCGCGAGGGTATGCTGGTGGACGGCTTCGAACGCCGCAGTATGTTCATCACCTACTATAACCACCCCTACTACATTGAGCATCTGGAACGCCTCGGCTACCGCAAAGACACCGACTGGCTGGAGTTTAAGGTCAGCGTCCCGTCCCCGGACAGCCCGCAGGCACAATTGTTCCACAGAATTGCGGAGCGCGTCATGCGTAGCCACGAGTTGCACGTCGCGACCGTCAAGCACAAATGGCAATACGGCAAGCTGGTGGACGCGTTCTTCCGGCTGGTCAATGAGGCGTATTCGCCGCTCTACGGCGTGGTTGAGCTCAATGAACGGCAGATCAAAAAATACAAAAACAAGTTTGCTCCGCTGGTCAACCCCGATTACGCCTGTTTCGTGATGGATAAGGACGAAAATCTCGTCGCCTTCGGTGTCAGCGCCCCCTCTATGGCGACCGCAATGCAAAAATGCCGTGGCAAGCTGTTTCCGACCGGCTGGGCACACGTCCTACATTCGCTGTCAAAGAATGACGCGATTGATATGTTCCTCATCGCCGTCAAGCCGGAGTTGCAGGGAGCGGGTGTCAATGCTATTATTCTTGATTACCTGATCCACCATTTGGCAAAGCACGGCATCCGCTATGCCGAAACCGGGCCTCAGCTTGAGAGCAACGCCAAGATTCTCTCGCAATGGAAGAAGTTTGAGAAGGAACAGCATAAGCGTCGGCGTTGTTTCATCAAAGATATTTGAGTGAAATTGTAAAAAAAGAAAAAAGGGGTTTACAAATCCGGTTTCGTCTGCTATAATAACTTGTGTATCGTATTTTGCATATAAAAAAGGAGAGAACTGATATGAAAAAGGCTTTTTGCGTATTGCTCGCCGTTTTGCTGGTAGTTTGTCTCGGCATCCCGGCATTTGCCAAGAGCAGCCCGGTCGCCCAGCCGAAGCTGAAGGTCGTTTTTGTTAAAAACAGCTCGGCAAAACCCACCGTGCGTGAGGTCGGTGTAGATGAGGCCGGTCACACTGTGATGCAGTTTGAGGCGGATGACAGCTACCAAAACGATGAGTTCAGCGGTTGGTCGGTCTATGACAGCAAGGGCAAGACCGCTGTCGAGGGAACGGACTATATCATCGTTAAGGAGGAGAACAAGATCATCATTCTCACTCCGCTTGACGATGTGATCGTCGTTGCCGAATACGGCAACAAAAAGACCGACATCACCGCGGCGATAGAGGTGTTCAAGGGCACCTCTCCCAAGACCGGCGACGCGTTGTTGCCGATGCTGTGTGCAATGTTGGCTTTGGCAATGGCGGGTATCGTTGTTACCAAGAAGAAACTGGCATACTGATTTTTATGAAAAAAGCCGGACATTGCCTTAACGGTGTCCGGCTTTTTTATCGTTATTCTGGATGGTGATGATATGAGGGATACGAAGCTCTTACCGAACTGGTATGTTCCGATCATGGAAAAGCGACTGTCCGAGGAGGACAAGGCGTTTTTGAAGGAGATCTACGAACCGACCGCCGTCAGCGCCGGCTTTTCTACCGCGTGGCACGGTTTGGCGGTTATGCCGGACGGCGAGATTCGTCTGTACGACGACCGCAAGGGAAAGCCAATCTATCTATCCTCCGGCGACTGCGGTCTATCGTGGAAGCTTCATAAGGGTGACCCGCAGGCTATGCCCGCAGCCCTGCGTAATCCGAAAACCGGGCGGTACATCGGCGTCGGTCTGGCAAGCGCCAATTCCGCCGTGGATGACAATCGCGTCATCTGCTACACCGACGGCGACCCCGACGGACACGATTTCACCATCGTTCCGGTCGATGCGCTCGGGCACGACTGTATGAAACCGCCGGTCTTCCTGCAAGCGGCAGATCGCGTCATCATCCCCTGCAACCACGACCGACACGGTGCGGTGCTTCTGTCGGATGACGACGGCGCATCGTGGCGGCTGGTGGATATAGAGCCAACCGATCATTTTGTGCAGACCCCGCCGCACGAGGGGATGCGATGGGAAAACTCCGGCCTCGAGCCGACGGTGGTCGAGCTGGCGGACGGCACGCTTTTGTGCTATCTGCGCACCTCCACCGATTTCCACTATGTCACCCGCTCCTACGACCACGGCGACACGTGGACAAAGCCCGAGCCGACACCGTTCCATTCGGTGCTGACCTTCCCCAATCTTTTCCGGCTCAATGACGGCAGGATCCTGTTTTTCTTCAACAACACGAAGCCGCTCCCCGAGGTCGATCACCGGTCGTATTTCCCACCGCTCGGTGAGGATGTGATCACCGGCGTTTGGGAGGATGTTTTCACCAACCGCGACGCGATGCATATCGCCGTTTCCGACGATGAGGCAAAAACGTGGCGGGGCTTCCGGGAATTACAGCTCAACGATTTGCGCAACACCTGCGATTTCCGCTCCTCCGGCGGCAATGACGGCGTAAACGACAAAAGCGTGCACCAGTCGCAGGTGCTGGAGCTACCGTATGGCAAGATCCTCGTACACAATGGTCAGCACCCGAATGTCAACAAGGTACTGATCTTCGACATCAACTGGCTGTATGAGCAAGGAAGGCGGGAAACGCTCAGCCACGGGCTGGGGGCGCTGTCCACGCAGGTCTATCTGCAAAGCGTATCCGGCGGCATCTGTCCGCCCTTCCCCGGTCACTGCGCGTGGAATCGCACCAACGGCGTCATCCCGGTGCCGGACCCCTCCGGCGACCATTCCGAGGTGTTGCTTTTCCGCAACCCCGGCGATGATCGGCTGTTCAACCAGATACAAGGGGCGGTTTGGAACTTCCCCGCGACCCACCACGGCGAGGTCAGCGTCAAGCTGCGCGTGCTCGGCGACGGACTGCGTATATCGCTCCTTGATTACTGGATGAATCCCTGCGATCCCACCGTGGGGAGCTGTGCCGCTTTTTCAGCGGATATATGCGAAAAGACCGCCGACTGGGTCACGGTCACATTGCAGTTTGATACCGACCGACGCACAGCACAAATGCTGTGGAACGGCAAAAAGATATGTTCTCTGCCGATGCGGGGCGAGGCACCGCACGGGCTGTATTATCTCCACCTGCAAACCGTCGCCGCAAGCGGCGACCGGCTCGGCAGCTTAGTCAAGGAGTTTTACGAAAACGCGACCTAACGAAAGGAGTTTGACCCGCTATGGAACAGGAGCGCCCGGAGAAAAAAAGACGCCCGCTACAGATTTTGCTTCTCTTTTTTATTCTGCTGGCGATCGCGGCACTGATCGGGCTTGGCTGGTATTTTCTGCCGTTGCTTCTTCACCATACGGCAGAGAAGCCTGATCTGCCGCCCATTTCGGACACATCCGGCGACATTTCCGCCATCATTCCGGAAAATCCGAAGGATTTTGCCGCTTTGAAACAGCAAAACCCGGATATTGTCGGCTGGATCAGCATCCCCGGCACCGCGATCGACTATCCCGTCCTGCGCAGCACCCCGGAGGAGGGCGAGGATTTCTATATCGACCACGATGTCAACAAAGTGCCGAAAAAAGCCGGCGCCATCTATATGCAACAGCTTAATTCCGGCGATTTTTCCGACCCGAACACCGTGCTGTACGGACATTATATGAAAAACGGGACGATGTTTGCCGACCTGCACCAATTCCGCAAGGAAAAGGTGTTTAATGAGTATGACAAGATCTATATTTACACGCCCGGTCACATCCTGACCTACCGGCTGTATTCCGCGTTTGTGTATGATGACCGGCTGATCCTCAACGCGTTTGATTTTGGCAATCCGTCCGACTATGCCCGCTTCATTGAGCAAACGCTCCACCCCACCGCGATGAATCGGCAGGTACGGGACGGGGTGAATGTCACCACCGATGACCGCATTATCACCTTGAGCACCTGCACCGGAGTATCCACTCAACGATATTTGGTTATGGGGGTTTTGATTGATGACACCATCACACAGTAAGCAAAAAAAGCATCGGCGCGTTTGGATCATCATTTTGGTCGCGATCCTCGCGGCGCTGTTGATCCCGCCCGCCACCCTGTCGATCCTCTACTATAACGGACAGCGGCAATGGCAAAATGCCGATGCCGTCCCCTCCTCCCCCTCCTCGCTCGTTGAGCGGGTCGAGGATGAGGGCGAAACGGTCGTATACGGCGGTAAGACCTATGTCTATAACCATGACCGCGTAGCGGTGCTGTTCCTCGGAGTTGATAAGGAGGATATTCACCGCGATTTCGGCTACGGCAGAAACGGGCAGGCGGACTCGCTGTTTTTATTCGTGCTGGACACCAAAACAGGAAAAAGCTTCATCCTGCCGCTGTCTCGTGAAGCGATGGTGGATGTTGATCAGTACACCGTCAGCGGCGGCTTCGGCGGTACCAAAAAAGAACAGCTATGCCTCGCCTACGCCTATGGCGCGACAGGCGATGAAAGCTGTCGTAATGTGCTGACCTCGGTCAACCGTCTATTGTACGGAATGAATATTGAAAACTATGTTGCCATCGACCTGGCGGGTGTCACCAAAATGACCGATGCCGTCGGCGGTGTAACGCTGATAACGGACAAGCCGTACACCTATTCCGGCAAAACTGTCGCAGCAGGCTCCAAGCTCACGCTGAACGGAAGCGAAGCAAAACAATTCGTCCAAAGCCGCGACTACTCTGTCGAAGCGAATATGGACCGTATGGCGCGGCAAAAGCTGTTCCTCAACGCCTTTTATCAGCGGATCGGAGAAAAGATCAAAAAGAACTTCTCCCTGCTGAACTCGTACTATCAGACCGCCAAGCCGTATATCGTCACCAATCTGTCGCTGTCCGAGATCACCTATCTCGGCGGCTGTGTGGTCGGAGGCGCGCATTTGTCCTCTCCGACCTACCTTTCCATTGAGGGCAAAACCGTGGACGGTAAAGCCCATTCGGAGTTTCACCCCGATAGCCGCTCGGTCTATGAGGCAGTGTTGGCGGCATTTTATACGGAAAAGCAACCCGATGACCAATTGGTAAATTAAATCGATTAAGTTATACGAACAGGAGGTATACCCCATGGAGGAAAAAACCGTCATCTCCGCAGAAAATGAGCAGGAGACAACGCCCCGGTCTGCGTCCCGGCATAAACGCCGCACTGCCGCCAAGGTCACCGGCATCATCGTCGTACTGCTGTGCGCCGCCGGAATTGCCTTTGGCGTTTTCGGCGGGGTCAAGTGGATACAGAAGCTCAACGATACCTCGGCCCTGAAGGAGGAGTTCTACTATTTCCTCGAGCCGCTGATGTACTATAATCCCGAGCCGTTTGAGGATACCTCTGTCACCGAGCAGGATGCGTTTCTCAATGCCGCCGCTTACCGCATTATGCGGGCGGAGCAAATACGTATGCTACGCGAAAACGATGAAAACTGTCTATATGCTGTCGATGATCTCGGTCGGCTCGTCGTGTCGGTATCCGAGGTCGAAGAATCCTACAACACTCTGTTCGGGGCGCAATCCACGCTGACTCATCACACGCTGTCGGATGACGGGCTGATGTACAGTAGTAACGACGCGTGCTATTATGTGCCGTTCGGCAATGAGCTTGCGGCGATCTACCGCGGTGTCATCGACAAAGTGAAACGCACCGGCAACGGCTATTCCGTGCGGGTGGGCTATGTTGCCACCAACGATGTCAAGCTCGACGAGCACGGCAATGAGATCCCGCCGACCGCGGCAATGGCAAGCTATTATCAAACCTACATCCTGGTCAAAACCGCCAACGGCTACTATGTCAACGGCTGTATCGACGGCTAAAGGCCGATCTGTCAGGCTAACCGATCAGCCGGTCGATCTGCGCATCGGTGATCGCGAGCGAGCCGAAGTGGCGTCCGGCCGCGCGCGCGATGCCGCACGCCCTCTCGATCGCCCTGAGGATCTCCGGCGAGTCGAGCGGACCGCGGATGTCCGAGAGGACCGAATAGTCGCCGGGACCGAAGAAGAGCATGTCCACGCCCTCGGTCTCGGCGATCGCCTGCGCGTTCGCCAAGGCCGTCGGCGACTCGATCATCG
>CALDHV010000217.1 GCA_937902305.1 uncultured Clostridia bacterium | reverse complement strand
GGCAACCGCGATAGGAGAATACTATATGTACGCCGGCAAGGATGTGCTGATTGTCTATGACGATCTGTCCAAGCACGCTGTTGCCTACCGCGAGCTGTCGCTGTTATTACAGCGTCCGTCCGGGCGCGAGGCATATCCCGGCGATATATTCTATCTCCATTCCCGGCTGTTGGAGCGTTCGGCGCAACTGTCCGCCGAATGCGGCGGCGGCTCAATGACCGCTTTACCGATCATCGAAACACAGGCGGGCGATATTTCTTCTTATATTCCCACCAATGTCATATCCATCACCGACGGGCAGATATTCCTTGAAAGCGAACTGTTCCACGCGGGTCAGCGACCGGCGGTCAATGTCGGTCTGTCGGTCTCCCGTGTTGGCGGCGCGGCGCAAACCAAGGTGATGAAGCAGGTCTCCGCCGATCTGCGTACCAAGCTTGCGCAATACCGCGAGCTGGCAGAGTTTACGCAATTCGGCGCGGATATTGATGAGGAAACACGCCGGACGCTGAATAACGGCGAGCATATGACTGCCGTTTTCAAGCAGGGATGCTTTGCGCCGCTGGACAACTGGAAGCAGGTCATTCTGCTTTTTGCCGTTTCGCGCGGCTATGCCGACAAGGTGGATCTGCCGCGTATGGCGGCATTTGAGCCGTATCTGTATCAGCGTTTTGAAGCGGAATACCCCGATCTGCTCACCGAGATCAAGGGCAGCAAGAAGCTTGACCCGTCCGCGCTTGATCGCCTATCCGCGGCAGTGGCGGAAATCATAAAGGAGTTCTGATATGTCTGCTATTCCCGGTCTTCAAAAAAAACTGAAAAGCGTCCGGGCGACCGGCAAGCTCTCCAAGGCGATGAAAACCGTTTCCGCCGCCAAATACGCAAAGCTTGCCGCTTTACAGAGCAACTATGCGCTGTATGCAGAGCAATACCGATTTTTATATCAGGATGTACGCACCGATCGTTCACAACCGGCACAAACAGTCGTGATATGCGGCTCTAACCGCGGCTTCTGCGGTGGCTTCAATAATGATATGATCGCCTATCTTAAATCAAGCGATATTTGGAATACCGCTATCCCCCATCTGATCGTTTGCGGCGAGGAAATAATACGCTTGTTGACCGGGCACGGCTTTACCCCTGAAAAGACATTTGTGTTTCATGATACGCCGTCCTTTTCCGAATGTGCGCCGCTGTTCACTTATTTGGAAGGACTGGCGGGAGCAGAAACCGATTATCCCGTGCGGATCATTCGCCCGATGTATAAAAACACAATGACACAGACGCCGGGCGAAGAAATCATGCTGATAAACCCGTCAACATACAGCAATATTGCGGAGGAACGGCTATTGATCCC
This sequence comes from uncultured Clostridia bacterium, assembly GCA_937902305.1. Taxonomy (GTDB): domain Bacteria; phylum Bacillota; class Clostridia; order Oscillospirales; family Acutalibacteraceae; genus UBA5905. The sequence continues at coordinate 1,241 of CALDHV010000217.1, read as the reverse complement.
GGATAAGGAAACCGTTCTGCGTGAGCTGACGGAAAAAGGCTTGCACGCTCTATTGTACGGCGCGGTGCTGGATACAGCACTCGGAGCACAGGCGGCAACGCTGATGACGATGCGTTCCGCCTATGACACGGCGAGGGAGTATGCCGCCGAGCTGGAGGGCGAGATTCACCGTCAGCGACAGCGCGATGTGACGGCAGACGTGATCGAAACGGCATCCGAGCGCGGAGCCAAAGGAGATGAAGATGATGAATGAGCCGAATATCGGTATGGTACAACGCATTACCGGCCCGGTCGTGGATATATTGTTTGACAAGAAGCGTATCCCGGATATTTTCCACGCTGTCGAGATTGAAAAGGACGGCAAGACCTTCACGCTGGAGGTCGCCGGTCATCTCGGCAACGGTGAGGTGCGTTGTATCTCTATGAGCCCGACCGACGGCATTTCCCGCGGTCTTCCCGCACTGGATACCGGGGCACCCATCTCAGTTCACGTCGGGCCGAATACGCTTGGCAGAATGGTCAATGTCCTCGGCGACCCGATTGACGGCAAAGAGGCGATCGTATCCGAGAAAAAATGGCCCATTCATCACGCCGCGCCGAAGTTCTCCGACCTGGCGCCCGGCAATGAAATTATGGAGACCGGCATTAAGGTCATCGACCTGATGACCCCGTTTATGCGTGGCGGAAAGATCGGTCTGTTCGGCGGCGCCGGTGTCGGCAAAACCGTGCTGATTATGGAGCTTATTCGCAATATTGCGTCAGAGCACAATGGCTATTCGGTGTTTGCCGGGGTCGGCGAACGCTCCCGCGAGGGCAACGACCTCTATCACGAAATGCAAGGCTCCGGCGTACTGGATAAAACGGCACTGGTGTTCGGGCAGATGAACGAGACCGCCGGTGCGCGTCTGCGTGTACCGCTGGTAGGCTTAACGATGGCGGAGTATTTCCGCGAAAACGAGCATAAGGACGTTTTGCTCTTTATCGACAATATTTTCCGTTTTACACAAGCAGGAAGCGAGGTTTCGGCTCTGCTTGGACGTATGCCGTCCGCTGTCGGCTATCAGCCGACCCTTGCCTCCGAAATGGGCAAGCTGCAGGAACGCATTGTCACGACGCTCAACGGTGCGATTACCTCGGTGCAGGCGGTATATGTCCCTGCCGACGACCTGACCGACCCTGCCCCGGCAACGACCTTTTCGCACTTGGATGCGACCACAGTGCTGTCGCGCAAGATCGTCGAG
>CALDHV010000216.1 GCA_937902305.1 uncultured Clostridia bacterium | reverse complement strand
GTTGCCGAGGATGTGGGCGAGCCGCTCTTTGGTGTCAAAGCCCGCCAGATCAGCGATCCGGACTACATTTCCGCGCTGATGAGCTTGTGGCGCGAGCTACGGCAATGCGCGGTACCGCCGGAGGAGCTTGACCGCGTAGGGGATGAGCTGTCCGATGCCGATACGCTTACCGGTCGCTCTGTTGGGTGTAAAAGTAAAGACCTTTACAAGATTTTTGCGGCGTATGAGAGCTTGTTGCAGGATGATCGCGTCGATGAAACGGAGCTGTTGACCGCTCTTGTGAACAAACTGCCGGACAGCACACTGCCGGACGGTGCGACCGTGATGGTGGACGGATTCAAGGGCTTTACCGTGCAGGAGGCGGCGGTCCTGGAGGCGTTTGTTGCCCGTGCCGATACTGTGACGGTGACACTCGGCACCGATACGGCGGGCAAAGCCAACGGCGCGCGGGAATATGCGCGGGAGTTTTCGCTGTTTTCGCCCGTCACCGATACGGTGTCTGTCTTGCGGGAGATGGCATCCCGCCACGCCTGCCCGGTCAATATTACGATGACCGACGAAAACCGCCGTGCGCAGAATACCGCCCTGCGGGAGCTGGAGCGGCAGTTATATTTGCCGCATATCACGCCGGTCGGGGAGCCTGCCGACACAGTGACTGTGACCCCCTGCGGCGATTTTTACGACGAGTGCGTTTATACCGCGCGTGCCATACGCCGCCTGATGCGTGAGGAGGGGTATCGCGCCCGGGAGATCACCGTCGTGGCACGTGACCTCGATGCGTACCGAGGCATATTGGACGACGCGTTTGAGCAGGCGGGTATCCCGTTCTATATCGACGTGCGGCAGGATCTTTTGTGCGAGCCGCTGACGGTGTATGTGCGGGCGGCTCTGCGGCTGGCGATCGGCGGCTGGAAAACCGAGGAATTGCTCCGTCTGCTGAAAACCGATCTTACGACGCTTGACCCGGTGGAGATTGCACGGTGGGAGAATTATCTGTATCTGTGGCAGATCGACGGTGCGGCGCTCAATGCCGTGTATACCGGCTCTCCGGCGGGGATGGACGCCCCTGCCACTGCGCAGACGGCGCGTCAATTAGAGGAGCTCAACCATTGGCGGCAAACCGTGTTTGCGCCGCTCGAAAGCCTGCGCCGCGCCCTGCGCGGTCAGGCGACCGGGCGAGTTTTTGCCGAGGCGCTTTATCGATATTTGCAGGAGGACACCGACTTACCTACCCGCATTATGCAGACGGTGGATCGTCTGGAGGAGGCAGGGGAGCCGCTTTTGGCGGATCACGCCGCCCGTCTGTGGGATGAGCTGATGGGGGTGCTGGATCGGTTTGCTCTGGTGCTCGGCGATCAACCGATCCCTGCCGAGCGGTTGGAAAGTATGTTCACGATGCTGATGCAGACGGTGGATATGGGACATATCCCGCAGGGGCTGGATGTGGTCACGGTGGGGAGTGCTCACCGTATCCGCTATACCGCTCCCCGCGCGGTTTTCATTCTCGGTGCGAACGAGGGGGTGTTCCCGGCGTATCCGAGCCAAAACGCCTTGCTTGACGAGGAGGCTCGCGCGGCGTGGGAGGAACACGGCATCCGCCTGTCGGGTGATATTCTGCGTCATAGCATTGAGGAACGCTATTTTGTGTATGCCGCCGTTTCCGCGCCGTCGGAAAAGCTGTTTGTGACCTATGCTACCGGCGGCGGACGGGTCGCATCGCCGCTTATAAAGGCGATCGATGCCATCCTGCCCCGTCACACGGTAGGAGAGGAACACCGCGCGGACGGTGAGGATATTGAATATGCCGCCGAGGCATTTTCGCGTTTGGCGGCGGGGCAGGCGAACTCCGATCCGTTAACTGCCACCCTGACTAAAGTAGTGGAGGACACTCCGTTGTGGCGTGACCGCCTGGAGGCAGTACGCCGCGCCGCGTCCCACGAGCCGTTCCGCCTTCGCGATCCGGCGATCACGGCGGCGTTGTTCGGCGGCGAACAGCTTTATTCCGCGACCCGCACCGATACATTTTTCGATTGCCGCTTTGCCTATTTCTGCAAGTACGGGCTTTCTCTCAAGCCGCGCCCGGTCGCACGGGTGGATGAGGCGATGTTCGGTACGGTAGTGCACTATGTGATGGAAACGGTTCTGCCCGTCTATACTGCGCCGGGCGGACTGATCGACCTTTTGCGCGGGGAGGATGCACGCCACGCCGACGAAACGGCGGCAGAGGAGGCGGAGCGCGAAAACGAACGGCAAAAAAGGCTGATGCCGACCATCCGGGAGGATGTCGGACAAGCGGTCGCCTGCTTTTTGGATGAGCGTATGGGCGGCAAGGACGGCAAAACGGGGCGTTTTATCTATCAGCTTCATCTTGCCGAGCGCGCGGCGGTCAATATGCTGTGGCATACGGTGATGGAACTGCGACAGAGTGATTTTCGCGCACGGGATTTCGAACTGG
>CALDHV010000215.1 GCA_937902305.1 uncultured Clostridia bacterium | reverse complement strand
TAACTTAATTTCTTATTTTTTGAGAAAAATGTTACCCATCATTGACGACTGTACATTTTTTCACCTGATTTCTGTCAATGTTTTCTTGCTATTTTTATCGCTGTGTGCTATACTGAAACCGATAGGGGGGAATATGTCGTGCCCGTAGACAATACCGCTTTTATTTTTATCATTTATCTTGCTTTTATTGTCTTTTTATCGGTCGTTGTCACCGTCGTCGATAAAAAGGCCTCTATTCGGCACCATCGACGGGTACCCGAAAAGACTCTGTTTACCATCGCGTGGTTAGGCGGCGCATTGCCGATGTTTCTCACCATGATGATCGTGCGGCACAAGACCCGCCACAGACGCTTTATGATCGGACTGCCTGCCATATTTTTGTTTCAACTCGCGGCGGTGGGAGCTTTTCTCTTTTTATCACATAGTACATAATAATTAAAACTTGCTTTTTTCTACTATATATGGTAAGATGCTTTCATAGGATAAGTATATAGGCGGTTGAGGCTGAAATATGCCTGCCGTCTTGCCTAACAGGCTAAAGAAAAGGAGCGTGTTTTGCGATGAAATGCCCTTTCTGCGGTTACGGTGAGAGCCGCGTGATCGACTCCCGCCCCACCGACGAGGATAACCGTATCCGTCGGCGGAGAGAATGTATGAAATGTCTCAAGCGTTTCACGACCTATGAGGCGATCGAGGATCTGCCGATCGTCGTTGTCAAGAAAGACAAATCACGTGAGCCTTTTGATCGGCAAAAGCTGCTCAACGGTCTGCTCCGCGCCTGTGAAAAGCGCCCGGTGTCGCTGGAGACGCTGGAGCACGCGGTTGACGAGATCGAAGCGCAGATCCAGAACTCGATGGAGCGGGAGATCCCGACCACCCGTATCGGCGAATATGTGATGGATCAGCTTATCAAGATCGATGATGTTGCCTACATCCGCTTTGCCTCAGTCTATCGTCAATTCAAGGATATACAGTCCTTCCACGAGGCCATTCGCAAATTGATGGACGAGGAAGAGCACAAATAATCCATTCCGGCGGTGAGCGAAGCTTTTATGGTTTCGCTTGCCGCTTGTTTTTCGGGAGTAACGCCTATGGCACGCCTCAACGCGCAAAAACTGAATATGTCGTTTGGTGCGCGTACGTTATTTGCCGATGTGTCCTTCGAGATCGGCGAGCATGACCGCATCGGGCTGGTTGGTGACAATGGGTGCGGCAAGACCACTCTGCTCCGGGTGCTGACCGGGTCGCAGTCCGCGGACAGCGGCGAGGTGGTGCGGGATCGCGATACCCGCATCGGCTATATGGAACAGCACACCTGCCGCAACAGCACCCGTACGCTGTGGAATGAGGTCGAAAGCGTGTTTGAGCCGGTCATGGCGGTCGAGCGGGAGCTGGAGGCGGTCAATACCACCCTGCTGACCGAGCCGACCCCCGCCTTGCTCGAAAAACAGCACCGCCTGCGGGAGCAATACGAGGCGATGGGCGGGCTTTACTACAAAAGTCGCGTCCGCGCCGCTTTGCTGGGGCTGGGTTTTCCCGAGGAACGCTTTGAAACCCCGGTCAGCGTGATGTCCGGCGGCGAGCGGAACAAGGCGGCGATGGGACGTCTGTTGCTAGCGGATACCAACCTGCTGTTGCTCGACGAGCCGACCAATCATCTCGACATCCCGTCGGTAGAATGGCTGGAGGACTACCTGCAAAAATACAGCGGGGCGTTATTGGTCATATCCCACGACCGGTATTTTCTTGACCGGGTGACCAACCGCACGATCGAGCTGAAAAACGGGCGCATCTTCCTCACCGACGGCAACTACTCCGTCCATCGCGCCCGACGCGAAAAAGACCGCGAAACCGAGGAAAAGCAATACAAGACCGCCGTGCGGGAGATCCACCGCATCGAGGAAAATATCACCCTGCTCAAGCAATGGAACCGCGAGAAAAGCATCCGCGCCGCCGAAAGCCGCGAAAAGCGGGTCGAGCGACTGCGCGAGGAGCTGGTCGAGCCGGAAAAGGACAACCGCACCGTGCATTTCACCTTTGCTGCCCGCGAGGTCAGCGGCAACGAGGTGCTGACCGCCGGCGACCTGTCGGTCGGATTTGACGGGCGGCAATTGTTTCGCGGGGCGGAGCTTGCCCTGCGACGTGGGGAGCGGGTGTTCCTGCTCGGCCCCAACGGTTGCGGTAAGACCACAATGCTGAAACTATTGTGCGAACAGCTCCCCTTGCAAAGCGGCTTTGTGCGTCGCGGCGCCAAGGTGTCGATCGGGTATTACGATCAGATACAGCAAGGGCTGGAGGACGACAAAACGGCACTACAGCAGTTGTGGGACGCCTATCCGCGGATGACCGAAACCGAGCTGCGCAGTGCCTTGGCGGTGTTTCTGTTTCGCGGCGACGATGTGCACAAGCGCGTCGGGGTGATGAGCGGCGGCGAGCGAGCGCGTCTGCTTCTGCTTAAGCTGATGCTGGCGGGCGACAATTTGCTGTTGCTCGACGAGCCGACCAATCACCTCGATATTGCCTCCTGCGAGGCGCTGGAGGACGCTTTGTCCGCCTATGACGGCACCATCCTCGCCGTCAGCCACGACCGCTATTTCATCAACCGTATGGCGACCCGCGTGGTCGAGCTGCGCGGGGACGGGCTGGTTTCCGGCGGCAACAACTACGATGCCTATACCGCCGCCAAGCAAGCCGCCGCACAAACCGCCGCCGCTCCCGTTCCTGCGGCGCCGAAAAAGACAAACGACTATCAGCAACGCAAGGAGCACGACTCCGCTCTGCGCCGGGCGCAGACCGCCATCCGCAAGGCGGAGGATGCCGTCGCCGCGCACGAAACCGCCATTGAGACGCTGAATGCGCAACTGAACGCCCCCGAAGCCGCCGATGACTATGCGCGGCTGACCGAGCTGACTGCCGCGCTGGAGGAAGAAAACCGCCTGCTCGAATCCGCTATGCTTATGTGGGAAACGGCGCAAAGCGAGCTGTATGCACTGCAAAACGGAGAAAATTGAGGAAACGATATGAAGAAAACGACCGTCACCGTCCGTGAAAATGACGCGGGACAACGGCTGGATAAGTTTTTGACCAAAGCCTATCCGCAGTTGCCACCGGCATTGCTGTATAAAGCCATACGCAAAAAGGATGTGCGGCTCAACGGCAAGCGTTGTGCCGGCGGTGAGCATCTGCAATCAGGCGACGAGATCGTTCTGTTTTTGCCGGAGGATTCCCTCACCGTCACCGCGCCGGAATACGATTTCCTCCGCGCCTCCCGCCGTTTGGACATTCTGTACGAGGATGACCACATTTTGTTGCTCAATAAAGAGGCGGGACTGTTGGTACACCCCGACGATAAGGAATATACCGACACGCTGATCGCCCGCGTACAGCGATATTTATACGAAAAAGGCGCGTATGACCCCGCCGGCGAGCAAAGCTTTGCGCCTGCGCTGGTCAACCGCATCGACCGCAACACCATGGGCATCGTCATCGCGGCAAAGACCGCCGCGGCATTGCGCATCCTCAACGACAAGCTCAAAAAACGCGAAATCGAAAAATATTACCTATGCATCGTCCATGGACAGATGCCGAAGCCCGAGGACACCTTGGAGGGCTTTCTTGATAAGGACGAGGACAAAAACCGCGTTTTTATCTCGCACAACGCCCACCCCGGTGCGCGCACCATCCGCACCCGCTACAGGGTACTGGAGGAAAAAAACGGGCTTTCCCTGCTGGAGATCCACCTGCTGACCGGGCGCACGCATCAGATACGCGCCCACCTTGCCAGCATCGGGCGCCCCCTGCTCGGGGACGGCAAATACGGCTCCAACGCGCTCAACAAGGGCACCGGCTTTGATAAGCAGGCACTTTGCTCCTACCGTCTGCGCTTTGCATTCACCACCCCCGCCGACGAGCTGGAATATCTGAACGGCAAGGAGTTTACTCTGCCGCACATTTGGTTTGCCGAGCAATTCCGCGACGGAAAAATCGCCAAAAACTAATATGAGGTGACCGGTATGTTTCCCTACGAGATCATTGATTTCCACACCCACCCGTTTATGACGGCGGCGCAAAATATCGCCACCAATAAGGCAAGCTGTCCGATGGATGCCGCCTATACGCGGGATAATCTGCGCGCGCTGGGTTACCGCACCATTTGCGGCAGTGTATTGGGGGCGTGTACCGCGTGGGAGGATTTCCGTCATCTCAACGATACCGCGCTGGAGCTACGCGACTACTACGAGGGCTTTTACATCCCCGGATTTCATATCCACCCCGCCTATGTTGCCGAATCCTGCCGCGAGATCGAGCGAATGCGCGAGCAGGGGGTGCGTCTGATCGGCGAGCTGGTGCCGTATATGCACGGCTGGAAGGATTACGCTTCGCCTGAGTTCTTTTCCATTATGCGGGTGGCGCAGGAATATGGGATGATCGTCAATCTCCACACGGATGGCTCGGGCAACGAGGCGCTTGACCGGCTGGTGGAGACCTTCCCCGACCTGGTCGTTGTCGCCGCCCACCCCGGCGAGCACGACCGCTTTACGGATCATTTACAGCGAATGAAGCGCAGTCAGAATTACTATCTCGATTTGTCCGGGACGGGCATTTTCCGGCACGCGGTCGTGCGGCGCGGCATTGACGCGTGCGGGGTCGAGCGCTTTTTGTACGGCTCGGATTATCCTACCTGCAATGCCGCGATGTTCTTAGGCGGCGTGGCGATGGATTTCACCCTCACCGATGAGGAAAAACGGCAGGTGCTTGCAGGAAACGCCAAGCGCTTGCTGGGACTTTGATCGCCGACCGATGGAGAAGGAGTGACAAAAATGGCGGAAAAGAAGCCGGTATCCCACGACGGGCACCGTCAGCGGATGAAGGAGCGGTTTATCAGCACAGGGCTTAAGGGCTTTCAGGATCACGAGGTATTGGAAATGCTCCTGTTTTATGCCTTGCCCTACCGGGATACGAACGGACTTTCCCATGTGCTGATCGACGCATTCGGCGATCTCGCCAATGTTATGGATGCCGACTATGCCGATCTTGTCAAGATCCCGGGCGTCACGCCGCATATTGCTACGTTACTTACTCTGTCCGGGCAGATGGCGCATCGCTATCAGCGTGAGCGGTATTCGCGCGGCACCTTGCTGTATACCACCGAGGACTTGGGCAGTTATGTCCTGCCGTATTTCATCGGCAAAAAGGAAGAGGGTGTGTTGATGGTGGCGATGGACAGTAAATGCAAGGTGCTCAACACCCGTTTCATCTTCGAGGGCAATGTCAATTCGACGCTATTCAACTACCGTTTGGCGGTACAGCAGGCGTTGCGGGACAATGCGACCATGATCGCACTGGCGCATAATCACCCCAACGGGCACGCGATCCCGTCCAATGCCGATATTGAAACGACCGCCCGTTTTGCCGAGGCGTTGGCACTGATGGATATTCGGCTGGTGGATCATCTGATCGTGGCGGGGGATGATTTCGTTTCGCTGGCAGAAACGCGGGACACCAAGGAAATATTTGAAAATCTGGAAACCGCCACCCCGCAGATTCATTATCTGACACGTTGCAAGTTCAGAAAATAACGAGAAAGAGGGCTACCGTATGCACCCGATCGGGCATTTTCGCACCATCACGCGCCACCGCCATTTGGTGATCCGCCATTGCTTTAAGGTGGGGATCGGCTGGCAGGGCTTGCGTCACGACCTGTCCAAATATTCCCCGGTCGAGTTTATCCCCGGTGCGCGGAATTATCAGGGCAATCGCAGTCCGAACGAGATCGAACGGCTGGAGAAGGGATATTCGGCGGCGTGGCTGCACCACAAGGGACGCAATAAGCACCATTTTGAATATTGGACGGACTATAATCCCGCCGAGAAGCGCGTGATGCCGGTCAAAATGCCGTTAAGGTATGTTGCCGAGATGTTTTGTGACCGCGTTGCCGCCAGCAAAGTCTATCAGGGGGCGGCATATACCGATCAGCACCCTTTGGATTACTATGTTAGCGGTAAGGCGCGGCGAAGCATCCACCCGGAAACCTCCGATTTGCTGGAAAACTGGCTGACTATCCTTGCCGAGCAGGGCGAGGGCGCGGCATTTGCCACGATTCGTGCTAAAATCAAAGCCGGAAAAGAATACTGATGGGGTATGCGGCGATACGCATTTTTTGTCGTTAGCATACTACGAAACGGGCAGGGCAAGTTAGAGACGCTTCTAACTTGCCCTGCCCGTTTGTGATTGCTTATTTACTATTTGCGCAGATCGGTGAAGGTGCTGATACCGTCGTTTTGCTGGAACAGATACACGCTGTCAACGACCTGAACCTCGCGGAACTGCGACACATCGGTGATGGTGCAACCGTGGTTTCTCTTCTTTTTCTCGGTCTTGGTCAGCCAGTCGTGCGGGTCGTAGCCCGAATAGTTCTGCGTGCCGACACCGTTGGCAAGACGCAACCACACCGGGCATCCCATGACGAGATCATCGCCTGCGGCGGTGGTCATATTCGTGTAATACAGCCGTCCGAACTCCACGCCGTCCATATAGAACGCAATGTAGGTTCTCGTCCAGCGATAGGCGATATAGTGGAAGGTGTCGTAGTAGAGCTCGCCGCTTTCTTCACTACCGCCGGCATAGATCGTTCTGGTATTGATCTTGGTGCCGTCTCTGTATATCTTTCCTCCGTACTGGTGGCTTCCGCTCCAACCGTCCTCGGTGCTTCCCCAGGAGTGGACGTTGGCGACGAACTTATCCTCGCCGAAGTTCTCATACAGGTCGATCTCCAAATGGCGACCGTTGGATACATTGGCGGCGGAGCAGTTCCAGACGGCGGAGCAGGCACCGTTGCGCATCGCCATCACGATGCGGCACTCGAGGATGCCGTAGGAGTAATTCCAGCGTCTCTCGGAGGTGACACGGCCGGCAATGTAGCCGGGGCCGGTTTCGGTGCCGCGGTAAGCTTTATTATCCGTGCTCTGATAGGTCAGGTCGCTTACATATTCGGTGATCTCATACAGACAGCCGTCCTCGACGTAGTAGGAACATCCTTTTTCCTTACCAAACTTGGCAGGGCGCTGTTGCTCATCCCACAGCTCGATCGGATTGCCGTCCGCGTCTGTGGCGTTGGTCTTGGTCGGACCGGGGGTGGTATCGTGCGAGCATGACCAGTTGATGAGCAGACTGTTTTCTCTCTCGGCAGGCGTGCCGGTATAGTCGAAATCATCGGCAAAGGTCAGAGAATAGTCATCGGTCAGGCTGTAGCCGCCGTCGTATTTGCCGGACAAAGCAACGGTGCTCGGAATGCCGCCGCTCTCTGTGATAGCAAAATCATCAATGTAGAACGTGGAAAGGGCGGACATTGCGCCACAGGTTGCGCCGAGATACAGATAGCCGGTGTGGGCGCAATCGGGAATGGACACCGTGACAGTGTTCCACTCACCCGGTTTCAGTGTCATATCGCCGCTCGTTTCATAGATCTTGCAGGCATCCTTTGCCGCGCCGGTCGTGAAGCACGCGTCGGTGGTATTTGCCGCCAGCCAGAAGCGGAAATTGTTGGAGGTATTATTCGCATCCCAGTATACTTTGAATGAAATATCGTAAGCCTCACCCTGCGTCACCGAGACGGTACTGCCGCTCTCGTTGGCGATGGCAAGCTGGGGACGGTTGGCACCGCTCCAGTTGGTAGAGACCATCTTCATCGACCGCTTGCCGTTCGGTGTGCTGTTCTGCTCACGGGAGACGCTAACGGAAATGATATTTTGCGGGTTGAGCGCAATCTCACCGTCATCAATATGGTAATTGTGTTCGCTGGTGTCGTTGGGGTCTTCGAACGTCATATTTGCCAGCTCGCCGCCTCTGCTGGTCGCCAGCAGATCGCACAGCGCGGAAACACCAGCATTGATTGCGTAGCTCGAGCCGCCGTTGATCTTCAGCTTGCCGTCCTCAAACCACACCTTGTATTCATCGTGCGCACATTTGTCCTCCAGCAAGCCGTTGTCGTTCACGCCGATCAGATAATTGTACGCCGAGCCGTCGAACTTTGCCTTGATCGCGTCCTGATATGGGCCGACCCAGATCTCATGATTGTGATGAGACCCGTTATAGGCGATCGCCTGCAATTTCTTGCCGGTGAGGATCTCGATCTGCTTTTGCAGTTCATCGACCGCCTCCATCACCATCAGCGACGGATACTTTTCGGTGCGGATGTAGTAATCGGTGATAGGCGTTCCCGCTATCGGCGGATTGCGCCAGTTTTGACTGGCGAGGTAGGAGAGGGTCTTGTCCAGCGTGGCATTGCTACAACAATAGTTGCGCATAAAATACTGGATGCCCAGCTCCAAATACTCATCCATCGACGCGACGATGACCAGCTTTGTGCCGTACAGCTTGATAATGAAATCGTATGTGCTGTCCGTCAACAGCTTTTGCGCTGCGGCAGTTTCGGGGCGGTTGGTTTTGCCGACCAGGATCTCGTAGGTGTCGGCCGCGTCGGTATCTGCTTTCAGTTCGTGCTGGACATCGAAAGCGGCATCCATCCGTTCCTTCATGGACGATACCATACTCGGGACGGTGGAGCTGTTGCTCGGATAGACCAGCGTGAAGCGCGCATCAAAGCCATCCTTCATCGGCAGGGCACTGTAATCCGCCGTGCCGTTCAAGCTGCCGAAGAACTTGGGCGAGTCGCCCAGCCGGGCGCACACATTGGCATACACGGTATTGAGGATCAGTTGCGTTTGCAGTTCGCCGTATAGAACGGTATACTTTTCGGCGGTGCCGACCTTGATGTACGGGCGGAAGGTGTAGGCGGTATCCGCCTTGCTGGACGGAATATCCCGTAGTAGCATACTGTATCGCACCTTGCCGGTGTTTTCGTCCAGATCCCAGTATTTTTTGAGATCGTTGCCCGAGGTGGAGCACAAATCAATATAGTCGCCGTCCAGCGTCAGCGTGTCGGCGGTCGCGGTGCTGTCGCCGAGCAGGAGTCCGCGCTCGTAGACGTTGAACTGATAGTTGTCGATCATCACGGAGTCGAGATTTTTGCCGTCGGTGACATATTCACCGAAAATGCGCATGGCGGCGAATTCCTTTTGCTTTTTATCGCTGTAATAGACCGCAAAGCCGTCTTGCATAGCCGGGTCGAAGCGTCCGCCGGTCGAGCCGGAGCAGAACAGCGCGGCAACGCGCGGAGAGACGACCGCGTCACCGGTATACAGCGTGTCTAACGAAGCGATGCGCACATCGTCGATATACAGATAGCGCATACAATCCGGGGAGGAGTCGAGCGCCAGCGCGCCGATGGTGATGTATGGGGTATTGCCGCAATTTTCGGATAACGCGCCGATGCCGATGCGCAACTGTACCCAGGTGCGTGCCGGAATAGCGGTGATGGCAGTGGCTTCGGTAAAGGTATGCCCGGTGATATTGGAGGAGGAGGAGGAAGAACCGAGATTGTAGTGGAGGTCAAGGTTGTTTTCTTCCGTGGACGCCGTGCCGGCGTTTTCCGCCGGATCCCAGTACGCCCAGAATGTGACGGCGTAGCCCTTGCCTGCTTCGCCCCTGAAAAGCTCATCCTTTTGGTTGATGAGGGTGCGGGCATAGTTGCTGTCCGCGTTCTGATTGAGCTTTAGGCGGAGCGACTTGGAGCCGCCCTCTGTGTGGTTGACATGATCGGAAACGGTGCGTCCGGAGCCGTTACCGGCAATTTTGCTCGTGTTGCCGTCGGCATATTCCATCGCTTCGAAGGCTTCATACCCCTGCGAATACGGCGGAATATCGGTGATGGAGAGGTCATCCACATAGAAGGGCGACCCGGTGACATTACCGCAAATGCCGAGACGCAGGTAGGTGCCAAACGTTTTGGCGCCCCACGCGGCGGTATCAATATCATACGAAATCTGCGTCCAGGTTCCGGCGGGCACATCGGTGCTCGTGTTCGCGCCGATCACCGCGCCGTTATACGTGGCGGATGTAAAGACCGTCGAATTATCGGCAGGCTGTGCCACCCAGAACTGGACTTTGGTGATTCTCGATCCGGTCGGGATGTACGCCCAAAGCGAAACACGATAGCTTTTTCCGACCGTCAGCGTTACCGCAGAGCCGTTACTATTCGTGAGCGGCATTTGCGGACGTGACCACGCTTGCATATTCGATGCAGAGACCTTGATTGATTTTGTACCGGAACGGGCATAGGTGTCGCTGACGATGATGGTGTTGGAATCTGTATTCAGATCCAGCACATCCCCGGTATTCAACGCGTCAAAATCCTGTTGATAGTAGTTGGTGATCTCCTCATCTTTCGCCAATACGCTCAAGCCGCCGCCCATCAGCAGGCAGGACAACAGTAGCATCGTGGCAGACAACAGAGCCAGTCCTTTGCGGAAATAGCCGGTGTTTTCCATACAATAACCTCTCCCTCTGTAATATATAAGGATACATATAATAGTATAATAAAACCTTATATAATTGTCAAGATTTTTTCCGACAAAAAGGCGGTGTGATACAAGAGCTGTGTCACACCGACAAAGACGATATTCATTACGGGGCGGAGGAGCGGCGGTATTGTCCGGGCGTGACGTGCAGAAAATCAACAAAAACGCGATTAAAGCTACGCAGGGAGGAAAATCCGGTTTGGTAGGCGATCTCGGTAATGGTACGGGGGGAGTGGCGCAATAGCCTGCACGCCTCGGAGATCCGCAACCAGTTGACGTAGGAGGAATAGTTTAGCCCGATCTCTTTGGAAAAGAGGTGCGAAATACCGGAAACGCTGATGCCGAGTGTTTGCGCGACGGCGGTCAACGGCAACGGCTCGCGGAAATGCTCTGCGCAGTAGTTCATCACCTGCCGCACGGTGTCCATACGGTGAAAATCGTACCCGCGAAACGCGAACAGCTCCGCCCCGTAATGCCAGAGGAGATTGAGATACCCGATATACAGACCGACCGCGATAAAGGCGTCATCCGTGTCGATCGCGCCGTCAAAGGCGCGCACGGTCTGCGCCAGCATAGGGTCATCGCGAAAAGAGATCACGCTGTTTGTCGGGCGGGAGGTCAGTAAAAGCTCCGTTTTATCCGGGAGCATATCCGGCGTGAAGATCATCAGGATAAACCGACCGCCGGCGGTGAAATAATAGTGCAGATGATTGGGCGGGATCAGCAGGATGTCCCCGGCGGCGGCGTGTTCGTGCCGGTCGCCGTTGACAAAGGCGACCTCACCGTCGAGGCAGACGATCATTTCCCATTCCGCGTGCAGGTGGGGCAGGGGGGAGAGAGATGACGTGCGGATACATTCCACAGGCTTTGTTTTGCGTTCGTATATGCTCATGGCTCTACCTCTCAATGGAAAAACGACGCTCATACAGCCTCATCAGGAGGGGGATAAGCAAAAATTGCAACAGGATGCCCGGCAGGGCGTCCGCAAAGCCGCCGACGATAAAGGCGTGCAGGGTAAAAGCGTTGCCGCCGAGCCCGAGCAGAACGGCTTTGACGATGCCCCAAACCAGCCGTCCCGCGATCATTGCCGCCGCCAGGCACAGGAGCAGGCGCGGGGTGCTTCGGCGCGCGACACGGGTGTACAGCAAGCCGAGCACCAGCCCGTAGGTCGTCAGCTCTGCCGCCATCCAAACGGCGTTGGGGTATAGCGGCGGCATACCGAAAACTGCCGCGCGGCAAAAGGGCAACAGCAGACCGACCGATGCGCCGTACTGCCATCCGCAGATCAGCCCGCACAGCATCACCGGCAGGTGCATCGGGAGCAGAGTGTCGCCGATCTCCTTGACCTGCGCGGTCAATAGCGGCAGTATCATACCGAGCGCCAAAAACAGCGCCGCCGATACGGTTTTGCGCAGGTATTTTCCGTTGCCGCTCATACGGTCACACTCCTTGATAAAGAGATAGGGGATATTACTGCTTCATATTAGCATACTTTACGGTATAGGTCAATTGTATAGTTGAAAATAGACAAAACAGCAAGCGTTGGTTTACTTTTTCAATTCTTTTGCCGCAAATCTAAAAAACGCAAAAATAATGGTTGACAAAGCCGATTTTATCCAGTATAATAGTACACGTTGCCGATGGGAACGACTGCCGGTAACGCCGAGAGACGGCCCGGTAGTTCAGCTGGTTAGAACGCTAGCCTGTCACGCTAGAGGTCGACGGTTCGAGCCCGTTCCGGGTCGCCATTTTTTTTATGCTTCTGTAGCTCAGTTGGTAGAGCAGAGGACTGAAAATCCTCGTGTCGTTGGTTCGATTCCGACTCTGGGCACTATTTTTTTGCTATGAAGTAGGATTAATCTATTTTCATAGCTTTTTTCATTTTTTAAAGAATGACAGAATAAAGAATAATTGCAATATAATGTATTTGAATAATAGGAAAGGAAAAAATATGAATCAATTATTGATTAATCGAATATATAAGCACTTTAAAGGTGATTATTATCTTGTGGTTGATGTGGCAAATTTTTCGGAGACAGGAGAAAAATTGGTAATTTATAGAAGATTATATGATGATGGTTCTTTATGGGCACGTCCTATGGATATGTTTTTAAGTGAAGTAGATAAAGAAAAGTACCCAGATGTTAAGCAGAAATATCGATTCGAATTACAAGAAATTAAAAGTGTAGTAATCTAGGTTAAAAATATATGAGTCGAAATATAAGATAGTCGTATAAGGGATATATGAGCCGAAATTGGGGATAGCTGCACAAGGTATAGGTGAGCTGAATTAGGGATCGTTGCACAAGGTATAGGTGAGCCGAAATTAGGGATCGTTGCACAAGGTATGGGTGAGCCAAAGCTAGGGATAGTTGCACAAGGTATAGGTGAGCCAAAGTTAGGGATAGTTGCATAAGGTAAGGATGAGTTGAAATTAAGAATAGTTTCAAAGATGATAGGATTAATAGAATTTATTATAGATAGATGTTTTGGCGTTGTTTGTTGATAATGATTATGCCACATGAGATTTTTTATAGCAGGTTTTTATGTTAGGTATTTTGAGAATAGTTTGAGATATTGATTTATACGATTTTAAGAAGAATCGAGGAGATATTTAGAATGAAAATTGTTTTTTTAGATAGAAATACAATTGGTGAGGATATTGATTTATCTGATTTTGAAAAGCTTGGGGAAGTAGTAGTTTATAATTACTCAAGTGTTGAGGAAATCCCAAAACGCGTAGAAGATGCTGATGTAATAATACTAAATAAGATGCCAATAAATGAGGCTACGATTGGGGAAGCGAAGAATTTGAAGCTTGTTTGTGTTACTGCAACAGGTACAAATAATTTAGATAAAGAGTATTTGGATAAAGCCGGTATTCAATGGAGAAATGTTGCTGGATATTCTACAGAAGCTGTTGCGCAGCATACTTTTTCTCTGTTGTTCTATTTGTTTGAACATATGAATTATTATGATGAATATGTAAAATCAGAGAAGTATGTTAATGACAAAATGTTCACTCATTTTGAAAAGAATTTTTCTGAAATAGCAGGGAAAACCTGGGGGATTATTGGACTCGGTGCAATAGGAAAAAGGGTTGCTGAGATTGCAAGCTGTTTTGGAGCAAATGTGCAGTATTATTCGACAAGTGGGAAGAATCATAATGAAAATTATAAAGAAGTGAATTTTGAGGACCTTCTTAAAACGTCAGATATTGTTTCCATTCA
>CALDHV010000214.1 GCA_937902305.1 uncultured Clostridia bacterium | reverse complement strand
GGGATCTCCTCGATGCTCGCGGCGGTCGCGTCGACGGAATTGACGGCGCGGATGATGACCGGCCAGTCAAACGTGCGCTTGCCGTCGAGAATACCCGTCGATTTGAAGTCCGGCACGACGGTGAAATACTGCCACACCTTGCCCTGCAAGCCGTTCTTGGCAAACTCCTCCCGCACGATGGCATCCGATTCGCGCACCGCCTCCAAGCGGTCGCGCGTGATGGCGCCGACGCACCGCACGCCGAGTCCCGGCCCCGGGAACGGCTGACGGTACACCATATTATCCGGCAGACCGAGCGCCTTGCCAACGATCCGCACCTCGTCCTTATACAACAGCTTCACCGGCTCGACCAGCTCGAAATTGAGATCCTCCGGCAGTCCGCCGACATTGTGGTGCGCCTTGATGCCGTCCTTGCTCTCGAGGATGTCGGGATAGATCGTGCCCTGCGCGAGGAAACGAATACCCTCCTGCTTGCGGGCTTCCTCCACGAATACGTCGATGAACTCCTTGCCGATGATGTGCCGCTTTTCCTCCGGGTCGGCAACGCCGGCAAGCTTATCGAGGAAACGGTCTACCGCGTCCACATAGATGAGGTTGGCATCAAGCTGCTCACGGAAAACCGCGATGACCTGCTCCGGCTCGCCCTTGCGCAGTAAGCCGTGGTTGACGTGAACGCAAACAAGCTGTTTGCCGATCGCCTTGATGAGCAACGCCGCCACGACGGAGGAATCCACTCCGCCGGAAAGCGCCAGCAACACCTTTTTGTCGCCGACCTGGGTGCGGATCTCCGCGACCTGCTCGGCGATGAACGCATCCGCTTGCTCTTGGGTTTCGATACGCGCCATCGACGCGGGACGTACAGCCAATTCCATTTTTATTCTCTCCTTATCAGTTAGTGTAGTTATCGAAATAGCCCTGTACCAGCACGACCGGGGTGCCCTTATCGCCCGAGCCGCTGGTCAGATCGCACAGCGAGCCGATCAGGTCGGTGAGCTGACGCGGGGTCGTGCCCTGCGCCGCCATATTGCCGACCAGACTACTGCCGTCCTTGGCGCGGATGCTGGCGGAGATCGCCTCCTTGAGCGCTTCGCCGCTCAGATCCTTATAGTCATTATCCGCAAGATACTTGAGCTTCAGCTCGTTCGGCGTGCCGATCAGACCGTCGGTAAACGCCGGGGAAACGACCGGGTCGGCAAGCTCCCAGATCTTGCCCTGCGGATCCTTGAAAGCACCGTCGCCGTAGACCATCACCTCGACGTGCTTGCCGGTCGCGCGGAGAATGCGCGCCTGCACATCCAGCACCAGCGGGCGCGGGTCGCGCGGGAACAGCTTGACCTTGTCCTCGGTGGACTTGTTGGAGCCGAGCAGACCGTATTTTTCGTTGTAGCCGCTCCCGTTGACCGGGGCGGTGAGAATATCGTCCAGACCGCAGACCGCCTTGGCACCCGCCTCCTTGAGCAGACGCTTGTTGCGGGCGCGGGTGTGGATGTCGCAGGTCAGCACGTGATCGGCATAGGGGAGTATATCTTGCGCGTGATTGGCAAAGATGATCTCCACCTCGGCACCGCTTTCGCGAATGAGGTTGCCGTAATATTCAACATAATCCACGCCGGTGAATTCGTGCTTGTTGACACCGAACAGCTCACGGTAGCGCGTGAGATCCAGCACATCGGAGTAGGGGTTGACCCCGGCGGCATCCAGCTTGTCGAGGCTGACCAGCTCATTGCCTACCTCGTCGGAGGGGTAGGAGAGCATCAGCACGACCTTTTTGGTGCCCTTGGCGATACCGCGCAGGCAGATCGCAAAGCGGTTGCGCGACAGGATGGGGAAGATGACCCCGACCGTGCCGCCGCCGAGCTTTGCCTTGACATCGGCGGCAATATCGTCCACCGACGCGTAGTTGCCTTGACTGCGGGCGACGACCGACTCCGTTACCGCGATCACGTCACGGTCTCGCAGAGCAAAGCCCTCATTTTCCGCTGCCCGGAGAACGCTGTCGGCGACAATCGCCCCCATATCGTCCCCCTCGCGGATGATGGGGCAACGAATGCCCCGCGAAATTGTACCGACACATCTTGTCTTGTTATCCATTGTCATTCCCGTTCCTTTCTGTATATGAAAAGCCAAAGACTTATATTGCGCGTATCCATTCGGCGCTGAGTGCCGCCCAGCGGTTGACACCGGGGACATAATGATCGGGGTCATCGGCAAGCCCGACACCATGGCGACCGTACGGGAAAACGTGCACCTCGACCGGAATGCCGTGATTGTGCAGTGCGTCCGCCATTTTGAGGCAATGTCCCAGCGGGACGCATTGATCCTCGGCGGTGTGCCAGAGGAAGCAGGGGGCGGTGTGCTCATCCACGCGGCGGTAGAGCGACAGATGCTCTGCCAATTCGTCGTAGCGGTCGCCGAGCAGATTTTCGTGCGAGCCGGTGTAGCCGTCCGCCTTCAGCCCGGAATTGACGGCGTAGCAAAGCACGGCGCCGGTGGGCTTGGCGGAGATGTCGCTCAGATCGTCCTCGGGGACATCGGGAGCGGGCAGAACGGCGGTACAGCCCGCCAGATGCCCGCCGGCGGAGAAGCCGCAGACGAAAACGCGGTCGGGATCGACGCCCCCCGCGGCGGCATGATGCCGCACGAGCCGGATGGCGCGGCAGGCATCCGCAAACGCGGCGGGGTAGCGGTACGGCGTGACCCGATAATCGACGACGAACGCCTGAAAGCCCTGCGCGTTGTAAAATTGCGCGATCGGCTCGCCCTCGTGATAGGCGCGATGGCTGTAGCCGCCGCCGGGGAAGATGACCACGGCGGGGCGCGGCTTGTCCGCGTCGATCAGATAGGCGTGCATGGCGTTCGGCGTGTCGGCATCCGGCAGGAAAAAGGGAATAGTCCCATTCCACAGTGTAATTGTTTCCACAAAAAAGCCCCCTTATAATCACCGTATCATTGTAGCACATTCTTTTTCAATGTACAACCAAAAAATGCAAAAAAACGGGATTAAATGGGAAAAAATATTGTTCTTCGCATGGTGTATTTTTGTATATTTTGAAAAATGGGCACCCGTAGGGAAGGGGCTCTGTCCCTCCCAACGCCGGAGGATCGTACAAATGTCGAAATCGTGCCGTGGGGGCGGGTTGGCTCCCGCGCCCGCGCGGGACGCCGAGGACGTCGTCCCCTACGATCCACGCAGGGCGAAGAAAGCCTTGTAGGGTGCGGCGTCCCCGACGCACCGCAATAAGCGAAAACCCCTCACCGCAGGTGCGGTGAGGGGTTTGCTGTTGCTCAATCGAGATCGGGGATGATCTTGGCGACGTACTTGGAAAACTTGGTCAAATCGTCTGCGTCGAGGTCGCCGTCATTGTCCACATCGGCGGCGTAGTATTCGACCGTGCCCAACGTGTTGATCTTGGCGACGTATTTCGCGATCGTCGTCAGATCGTCGGCATCC
>CALDHV010000213.1 GCA_937902305.1 uncultured Clostridia bacterium | reverse complement strand
GCTTCCGCAGAGCAGACCGAGGGAGATGAACAGCACTGCCACCGGTAGGATCCCGACCGTCGCATACAGGATGCCGACGGTGGGGCGCAAGCCCAGCATGAGCGCCGCCGCGTAGCAGATGAGGCATTGCGCGACCGCGAGCGGCAACAGCGGCAGGGTGTAGCCGAGAATGAAATTCGTCGCGGTCAGCGGGGTGGTATACAGCCGTTGCAGAAACGCCGTGTGGCGGTCACGCGCGATGACCGAAGCCGAAAACAGCGTGACGAACGCCAGCCCGAATACCGTGATGCCCGGCGCGAGCCGATCGAGCGCGAAAAGGCTGGCCGGGATATTGCGTTGAATGGCGGTCAGCAAAAACAGCAGGATCAGCGGAAAGCCGAGCCCGAAGCCCACCGTCAGCGGGTCACGCAGGATCTCCAGCGCATTGCGCCAGGCAAAAGCACGCCACCTCATTCCGCCACCTCCTTCACGATGCGGATAAACGCTTCCTCAAACCGTTCGGCTCCGGCGCAGCGCTTGATATTTTCCGCCGTGTCGCAAAGCAGGAGCCGTCCCTCCCGCATAATGGCGACCCGGTCGGCAAGCGCCTCCGCCTCCTCCATATAGTGGGTGGTGAGGATGACGGTGACAGCGCCCTTGAGGGCGCGGATGATGTCCCACAGCTCACTCCGGGCAAGCACATCCAGCCCGAGCGTCGGCTCATCGAGGAACAATATCTGCGGCTCGCTGATGAGCGCCATGGCGATGCTCAACCGCCGTTGCCAGCCGCCGGACAGCTTGCCGGCTTTTTTGTCCGCGACGGCGGCAAGCCCCATTTGCGCGGTCAGCTCCCGGAGCTTTTCCGCCGTTTTTTCTTTGTCAAAGCCGTGAACTCCCGCCATCAGCATGAGATTTTCCCGCACGGTCAGCGCGGGCGCGACGGCAGTCTCCTGCGGTGATAGGGCGATCATCCTTTTGACGGCGGCAGGCTCGCGGCAGATGCTTTTGCCGCACAGATAGGCGTCGCCCGCCGTCGGTGCGGTCAACCCGGAGAGCATCTTGACGGTGGTGGTCTTGCCGGCGCCGTTCACGCCGAGCAGAGCGAGTAATTCGCCGCTGGGCACGGTCAGCTCCAGCCCGTCCACGGCGGTAACATCCCGATATTTTTTGGTCAGTCCGACCGTCTTGATCGCATCCACGCTCATCCCTCCGATCTTGTATGGCTATCAACCAGCCCGCGGTAAATGTCGGTCAACATCGCGCTGACAAGCTCCGGCTCCAGCGTCAGATACCCGGTCGCGCTCATCGCCGCGATGCCATGCACGACCGCCCACATTTCGAGGTGAAAGCGCAGGGCTTCCTCCTCCCCGATGTGCAGTTCCTCCTGCAAATGGGAGAGAAACGGGCGGAGCTTTTCGATCCCGTCCGGCTCCTCGGCGGAGCGGTCGCGCATATATAGGAGCCTAAAAAGCTCCTTTTCCTCCCGCGCGAAACGGATATACGACATCCCGCTCGCCTTGTAGGCGGGATATTGCCCGGTGGCGATGTCGGCTTGCTGATAGTCCGTATACAGCGCCTCGGCGGCATCGGCGACCGCCCGGCGCAATGCGTCCACGGTGCGGAAATTGGAAAAGACCGGCTGGGTCGAACAGCCGAGCGCCCCCGCTACGGCGCGGACATTGAGCGCGTCGGCGCCGTCCCGCCGGACGATATCCAGCGCGGCTTGCACGATCGCGTCTTTGCTGATCTTTACCTTTGGCGGCATGGTAAGCACCTCCATATAGCAAATGTTATATATCACTTACTATATAATAACACCGTTCGTCGGTTTTGTCAACCTTTTTTGCAGGAATTATGGTTGACAAATCAACGCGCTACGATATAATGAACTTGATAATGCCCAGAAAGGATGAACGATATGCAGGACACGCCTCTCAACAACTGGCGATTGGCGGTCGTGCCGCACGACACGGTGCGGCGGGACGGCTTCGCCCCCACCACGACGCAAGCCGTGCGCAACTGCCCCTACGGCACCATCCGCGGCGAGGTGCCTGGCAACTTTGAGCTTGATCTGATGCGGGAGGGCATCCTCCCCGATCTCTACTACGCCGACAATGTCCTGCTTGCGCAGGAATATGAGGATCGCCATTTGTGGTATGCCGCCGACTTCACCGTCGAGGCAGCGGACGGATATACGCCGGTGCTGGTCTTCGGCGGCATCGACACCGCGGCGGAGATCTACCTCGACGGCGAGCTGCTCGACAAAACCGAAAATATGCTCATTCCCTATGAATACCCGCTTGACGTCGCACCCGGCGACCACGGCGTGGTGGTGCATATCATTCCGGCGCAGGTCTACACCCGCCAATTCCCCCTGCCGGTGACGGCGCACGCCCTGCCGTACAACCTCGAACAGCTCAAGCTACGCAAGGCGCCGCATATGTACGGCTGGGATATTTTTCCGCGCATCGTATCCGGCGGTCTGTGGCGACCGGTGGTGCTTCACTACCGCCCGAACAGCCACATTGATAATGTATTCGTGTATACCGCAGACATCAGCGGGCCGGACGCGACTCTCGGTGTCGTCTGCGACTGGAACACCGACGCCGGACGGTTGCAGGAATATTCCCTGCTGGTCGAGGGCAAATGCGGCGATGCGGGGTTTTCCGCATCGTACCCGCTGTACAGCACCCACCTGCGCGTCAATATCCCGATCAAGGATGCCGCGCTGTGGTGGCCGAAAAATTACGGCGAGCCGCGGCTCTACGACATCACCGTCACCCTGATGCACGGCGACGCGGTCTGCGACCGACGCGCCCTGCGTACCGGCATCCGAACGGTGGAGCTGGAACGCACCTCCTTTGCCGGAGACGACGGCGAGTTCGTTTTCCGGGTCAACGGCAAAAAAATCTTCTGTATGGGCACCAACTGGGTGCCCGCCGACGCTTTCCCCTCCCGCGACCGGGACTATCTGCTGCGCGGGCTGGAGCTGGCGGACGACCTCGGTTGCAATATCATCCGCTGTTGGGGCGGCAACATCTACCCGGATGACCTGCTGTACGATTTCTGTGATGAGCACGGCATCCTCATCTGGCAGGATATGTCGATGGCGTGCGGGTGCTATCCGCAGGATGAGCGGATATGCCGCCTGATCCGGGAGGAAACGACCGCGATGGTGCGGCGCTTGCGCAATCACCCATCTATTCTGCTGTGGTCTGGCGACAATGAATGTGACGAAATGACCAACAACGCCATTCACTGCGACGGGCGGCGGGTGCATTTCGTTGACCCGAACGGCAACGGGCTAACCCGCCGGATTATCCCGGCGGTGCTGGCGCAGGAGGATTTCACCCGCCCGTATCTGCCCAGCTCACCCTATGCCGACGAACGCGCGGCGCGATCGCCCGACCGGATGACCTCGGAGGCACATATCTGGGGCCCCCGCGATTTCTTCAAGGGAGAGTTTTACACCGGTGAGGCCGCGCATTTCGCATCCGAGATCGGCTATCACGGCTGTCCGTCGCCGGCATCCCTGCGACGGATGTTCACGCCGGAGGCGCTGAATGAGCACGGGGACGGCAACGCCTGCACCAACCGCTATGTCATGTACTGGGGCGGGCCGGTGCTGGTGCCCGGCGCTCCCGTGCCGGACACGGACGTCAAGGTGCTGGGCGAATACGTCGGCAACGAGATGACGCTCTGCTCGCCCGGCAAGACGCTGCCGATGAACGGCAAGGCGTCCTTCGTCGGCGGACGTGTTGGCAAGGGCAAGGCGTTCATTTCCGCGCCGCATCCCGAAAAGCAGTCGCGCACGTTCGACATGGTGTGCTCGGGCCTGAAGTTCCTCACCGGCAAGGCGCCGCACCGCGTCGAGCGCCACCGCGTGCGCGGCGCCCTGCGCGTCGGCTTCGATCCCGGCACCAACGGCGAGGCGACGAAGTTCTTCGTCAAGCGGCTCGCGCACAACAGCCGCTTCGACACGAAGACCAAGGCGTGGATGGAAGATCCCAATCTCGTCCGCCATCTCGACGCGATGGTTCTCACCAAGCCCAGCGGGAAGCCGCTTGATGGCGCGTACGGCGAGTTTGTCAAGGCGGGACGGCCGGTATTCGTCGTCGCCTCGAACGCGAAGCAGCGCGAGCTTGCGGCGAAGATGCCGGGCGTGACGGCGCTGGACTCGTACGACGAGGTGATTCCCGCCCTTGAGAACTACATGCTGGG
>CALDHV010000212.1 GCA_937902305.1 uncultured Clostridia bacterium | reverse complement strand
CTGCTCCATCTCGTCCTCGTCCAGCTGCATGGGGCACTCGTAGCACTCGGTCTCCTCGTCGTAGACGTAGTTGGCACAGCTTTCGCAGGGCGCGGCGGGGGAGATCGCCGCCGCCCGTTTTCTGCGGGAACGCGGCTATACCGTGATTTCCTCCAATTATCGGTGCCGTCAAGGGGAGATCGACATCATCGTATCGGACGAGCGGCATATCGTTTTTGTGGAGGTCAAGACCCGCCGTGCCGGTTCGCTGTATACGCCGCGCGAGGCGGTGACGGCGGCAAAGCAACGGCGCTTGGTGGCGACGGCGGGGGTGTTCCTTTCTCATCACCCGCTTGCCCTGCAACCGCGTTTTGATGTCATCGAGGTCGTGACCGGAGATAGAGACCCCTTTTCGATCGTTGAGATCAATCACATACAGAGCGCCTATGAAACCGGCGATTTGAGCCGATCCTTTTGATTATTTGCCGTCCCGACGGCGGAATGGAGATATGCTATGCAATACACAAGTACGAGAGACAAAAATGTTCACGTTTCTGCCGCACAGGCGATCGCGACCGGGATCTCCCCGGACGGGGGTCTGTTTGTGCCGGAGGAGTTCCCGTCCGTCTCGGCGGCATTTATCGACGAGCTGCGAGCGTTGCCGTACGCCAAACGCGCCGAAAAGGTGCTGGGGCTGTATCTTACCGACTTTACCGCGCAGGAGATCGCAGCCTGCGCCTCTGCGGCATACGGAGCGCAGTTTGATACACCGCAAATTGCCCCGCTCAAGGATATTGGCGACGGGCGGTATATGCTGGAGCTGTGGCACGGCCCGACCTGCGCTTTCAAGGATATGGCGTTGCAGATATTGCCGCATTTGATGCGTGTTTCGGTGCAAAAGGCGGTGCCGGGACAGAAGACCGTCATTCTCGTTGCGACCTCCGGCGACACCGGCAAAGCCGCGCTCGAGGGCTTCAAGGATGCGCCGGATACCAACATTCTTGTGTTTTTCCCGCGTGATGGGGTCAGCGAGATGCAACGCCTGCAAATGGTGACGCAGGAGGGAAAAAATGTCGGTGTTTGCGCCATTCGCGGTAATTTTGACGATGCGCAGACCGGTGTCAAGTCGCTGTTCACCAATCCCGCTGTATTACGAAAGCTGGCGGAAAACGGGATGCGCTTTTCCAGCGCCAATTCCATCAACTGGGGACGACTGCTGCCGCAGATCGTTTACTACATCTCGGCGTATTGCGATATGGTGTCGTCCGGCGCCGTTCAAAACGGCGACCCGATCAATGTCGTTGTGCCGACCGGCAATTTCGGCAATATTCTTGCCGCTTATTATGCAAAGCGGATGGGCTTGCCGATCCGTCGGCTGATCTGCGCCTCCAACCGCAACCGCATACTGACGGATTTCTTCGATACCGGCGTGTATGACTGCAATCGTCCGTTCTACACCACGACCTCACCGTCGATGGATATTCTTGTTTCCTCCAATCTGGAGCGGTTGCTGTATCATATGGTTTCCGGCGATGCCGATTTGGTCGCTGACTGGATGAAGCAGCTCAAAGAGAATAAGCGGTATTCCGTTCCCGCGTCGGTTCGCGCCGCGATCGGGGAATTGTTCGTCGGCGGCTCGGCATCCGATGAGGAGGCGGCGGGGACAATCCGCACCGCTTTAGATCAGGGCGGGTATCTCTGCGATACACATACCGCCGTGGCGCTAAATGTCTGTGACCGATACCGCGCGGTTTCCGGGGATGCCACGCCGACCGTCATCGCATCGACTGCCAATGCATATAAGTTTGCACCGGCGATCCTTGCCGCGCTGGGCGGCAAGGCGAACGACGACACGCCGTTTGCCCAGTTGACCGCGCTCCATTCGCTGACCGGCGCGCCGATCCCGGCACCGCTGGCGACTTTGCGTGACAAGCAGGTGCGCTTTACAGGTGAATGTGACAACGACGCGGTGTCGATGCAGACGGCGGTTTACCGCAGTCTCGGTCTGTAAGCGGGAGGGGACGCTATGGCACTTTTTGCCATCGGTGATCCGCACCTGTCCTTTCGCTGTGATAAGCCGATGACGGTGTTTCGCGGCTGGGATGATTATGTTTCCCGGCTGGAGGAAAACTGGCGGCGGCTGGTGACACCGGAGGATACGGTCGTTTTGCCGGGGGATATTTCCTGGGCGATGAATATGGAGGATGTCGAGGCAGATTTTGCTTTTTTACATTCTCTCCCGGGGCAAAAGCTGATACTGAAGGGCAACCATGATTACTGGTGGTGCACCCGCCGAAAAATGGACACATTTTTGACCGAACACGGGTTTTCCACACTGCGGTTTATTCATAATGATGCCGTTCCCGTAGACGGGAAAATGGCGGTCTGCGGCACGCGCGGCTGGTTTTTCGATGCCGAGGAGGATGCCGACCGCAAGGTTTTGATGCGAGAGGTCGGACGCTTGCGCGCGTCCATTCGCGCCGCAAAAGAGACCGGACTGGAGCCGGTCGCTTTCCTGCACTATCCGCCTATCTTCGGTGGGCAGACTTGCCCGGAGCTGATTGCGGTATTGCAGGAGGAGGGCGTACGCCGCTGTTATTACGGTCACGTCCACGGCGCCGGCATCCATATGGCGTTTAACGGCGTGTCGGATGGGATCGAATATCGCCTGGTTTCGGCGGATGCGTTGCGGTTTTGCCCGCTTTTGATCCCACCGTGCGATGAAAATGTGTGAATATCGCAGTTTTTTTGAAAAAAGGGTAGCCAAAGCCGGATTTATATGTTATAATAAATGGTAACGCTTGCCAAATCAAGCCATACGGCGACCGGGATGACCCTTCCGGACGCCTTACTATGTGAAAAAGTTTAGGAGGAAACATCAATGAGTCTCAAAAATGCCACCAAAAAGGAAAACAATCGCGTAGAACTGGAAATCGAGGTGGATGCCGCTACCTTCGGTGCCGCTGTGGATGCGGCGTACAAGAAGGATGTCAAGAAAATGTCCGTTCCCGGTTTCCGCAAGGGTAAAGCTCCCCGTGCGCTGATCGAGAAGGAGTACGGCTCCGGCGTTTTCTACGAAACAGCGATGAACGATATTTACCCGTCCGCACTGGATGAGGCGATCAAGGAATCCGGCTACAAATATGTGGAGGATAAGGTCGATCTCGATGTCGTTTCGGTCGGTGCCGAGGGCTTGGTTTTCAAGGCGACCATTACCGTTCAGCCGGAGGTCGAGCTGAAGAATTACAAGGGCATCAAGGTCGAAAAGCCGTCTGTTGTCGTTTCCGATGAGGATGTGGACGGCGAGCTCAAACGCTTGCAGGAGCGCAATGCGCGGATGGTGTCGGTCGAGGATCGCGCCGCCGAGATGGGCGATACCGTGACCTTTGATTTCGACGGCTATGTGGACGGCGAGGCGTTTGACGGCGGCAAGGCGGAGAATTACGCGCTGGAGCTCGGCTCCGGTCAGTTCATTCCCGGCTTTGAGGAGCAGTTGGTCGGCGCGGCGGTGGATGCCGAATTGGATGTCAATGTCACCTTCCCGGAGGATTACCACGCCAAGGAATTGGCGGGCAAGCCGGCGGTCTTTAAGTGCAAGGTGCACAAGATCGAGAAGAAAGAGCTTCCTGAGGTGGATGATGATTTGATCAAGGACGGCTCGGATTTTGATACCGTTGATGATTTCAAGGCAGATGCGAAAAAGCGCCTTGAGGAACAGCGTCAAAAGACCGCCGAGGACGCGGTCGATGAACAGCTCGTTGACGGGCTGATTGCCGGAATGACGGCGGATATTCCGGCGGCGATGATCGAAAATGCCATTGACGACCGTGTGCAGAGCTTCGCCTATCGGATGCAATCTCAGGGCTTAAGCCTCGATATGTATCTGCAATACACCGGTATGGATCAGGCGGCGTTCCGCGACGGCTTCCGCGAGCAGGCGGAGAAGCAGGTCAAGGTGCGTCTGGCGCTGGAGGCTTTGGCAAAGCTCGAAAATATCGAAGTCACCGACGAGGATATCGACGCGGAATACGCCAAGATGGCAGAGCAGTACAAGATGGAGGTCGAACAGGTGAAGAAAGCCATTCCCGCCGACGCGCTGAAAGAGGATCTCTCGGTCAGCAAGGCAATGGAGTGGGTCAAGGCTAATGCGAAAATCACTGAAAAATAAGCAAATCACGATTAGATGTCCCCGGTATGCCCATACTATCTCCCGTACTACGGAATATGAAGGAGGATCATTTCTATGAGCAGTCTTGTCCCTTATGTCATCGAACAAACCAGCCGCGGTGAGCGTAGCTATGATATTTTTTCCCGTTTGCTCAATGACCGCATCATTATGCTGTCGGATGAGGTAAACGATGCGACCGCGTCGCTGGTGGTAGCCCAGCTTTTGTATCTCGAAGGGCAGGATCCCGATAAGGACATCTCGCTGTATATCAACAGCCCCGGCGGCTCTGTCACCGCGGGTATGGCGATCTACGACACGATGCAATATATTAAGTGCGATGTTTCCACGATTTGCGTCGGACTTGCGGCGAGCATGGGGAGCTTCCTCCTTGCCGCCGGCACCAAGGGCAAGCGCCTTGCTCTGCCGAATAGCGAAATTATGATTCATCAGCCGCTGGGCGGCGCCAAGGGGCAGGCGGCGGATATTAAGATCCAGGCGGATCATATCATCTATATCCGCAACCGTATGAACCAGATGCTGTCCGATATGACCGGACAGCCGTTTGAGGTCATCGAGCGGGATACCGATCGCGATAACTGGATGACCGCGGATGATGCCGTGCGGTACGGCTTGATTGACCGTGTGGTCGAAAAACGCGCATAAGTATTTCAACCCAAGGAGGTTCCTCTATGAATGAGCCGCAACAGCCCAATTTGTTTTGCTCCTTTTGCGGAAAGCAGCAGGACAGCGTCGGTCGGCTGATCGCCGGGCCCGGCGGGGTTTTTATCTGCAATGAGTGTGTCGATCTTTGTTGCTCTATCCTCCGTGAGGATGCGCCGCAGACCGTCCGTCCCGGCGCCAGGAGCAAAAGCGATCTGCCCACTACCTTGCCCACACCGCAGGAGATCAAGCAAAAGCTCGACGAATATGTGATCGGGCAGGATGCCGCCAAGGTCACGCTGTCGGTCGCGGTCTATAACCACTACAAGCGCATCCTGTTTTCGGACGGCGCGGATGATGTGGAGTTCGGCAAGAGCAATGTGCTGATGCTCGGGCCTACCGGTGTCGGCAAGACCGCGCTCGCGCAGACCCTGGCGAAGGTGCTGGATGTCCCTTTTGCCATCGCCGATGCAACGACGCTGACCGAAGCGGGCTATGTCGGCGAGGATGTGGAGAATATCCTGCTCCGCTTGATCCAAGCGGCGGACTTTGATGTGGAAAAGGCACAGCGCGGTATCATTTATGTTGACGAGATCGACAAAATATCCCGACGCAGTGAGAACGCTTCCATCACCCGCGATGTCAGCGGCGAGGGCGTACAGCAAGCTCTGCTGAAGATCATCGAGGGCACGGTGTCCAATGTGCCGCCCAACGGCGGACGCAAGCATCCCCAGCAGGAGTTTATTCAGGTCGATACGACCAACATTCTCTTTATCTGCGGCG
>CALDHV010000211.1 GCA_937902305.1 uncultured Clostridia bacterium | reverse complement strand
TCGGTTTTGTGTGGGATTCGTTTTCCCGATCGCTTCAGTCGATGTCCATCGGTACGTCGATGCCGCCGAGAATGACGCGGGAAACCTCGACGTTCTCATCGAATTGGACGAGATCAGCATCGGCACCGACCCGCAGGGAGCCTTTTTGCGGCAGACCGAGGATGCGCGCGGGGACCGACGTGAGAGGCATCACGGCTTTCTCGACGGGCAGGGCACACGCTTTGACTACGGTGCGAAGCAGGCGGTCCGCGGTGGCGACACTTCCGGCAAACGCGCTGCGATCCGGCAGTTTTGCCACGCCGTCCTCAACGATACAGGGCGTTTCCTCCCCCATTCTTCCGAGGGAGGAGGGACCTTCGGGCATACCCGCACCGCGCATTGCGTCGGCAAGCGTACCGGTCAGACCCGCCGGATTGGTGCAAGCCGCCATTTCGTTATGCGCGGGGTTATCGTACATCTCGTCGCGCGACAGAATGCCCGCTCGGTCACACAGCACGAGATCCCCCACCCCGAGCCGCATCAGGTGCTTGGCGATCGCCACACCCGCCGAGCCGGCACCGTTGATCACGCACCGCACGGCGCCGACCGACTTACCGACCACGCGCAGGGCATTGAGAAGCGCCGCGCCGACTACCACGGCGGTGCCATGCTGATCGTCATGGAAAACGGGGATGTCACACAGCTCCTTGAGCCGCCGCTCCACCTCGAAGCAACGCGGTGCGGCAATATCCTCCAGATTGACGCCACCAAAGCTACCGGACAGCAGATAGATCGTCCGCACCAGCTCATCCACGTCCTTGGTCTTAAGGCACAGCGGGATAGCGTCAACGCCGCCGAACTCCTTGAAAAGCACGCATTTGCCCTCCATCACCGGCATACCCGCCTCCGGGCCAATATCGCCAAGTCCCAGCACGGCGGTACCGTCGGTGATGACCGCGACCGTATTCCAACGGCGGGTCAATGAAAAGGACAACGACGGGTCATCCCGTATCGCCAGGCAGGGCTGTGCAACCCCGGGCGTATATGCCACCGACAGCGCGGCACTGTCCTTGACCGCGACGCGGGAGGTCACCTCCAGCTTTCCCGCCCATTCAAAATGGGCCTGTAACGCATTCTTTTTATCCATTTTCAGCCCTCCGTTTGTTCCAGATGCACGAACGGCAACAAATGACCGGTTACCGCCAATACGATAAAAACAACCGCCAAAGCCAGCGCGAGCACGCACACCGTCACCCGGCGGGCGCGGCTATCCTCGCGCAGAGAAAATGCACTGACCAGCGAATAAACAAGGC
>CALDHV010000210.1 GCA_937902305.1 uncultured Clostridia bacterium | reverse complement strand
CCGCCAAATGGTTGCGGGAGGAGGATTTGAACCTCCGACCTCCGGGTTATGAGCCCGACGAGCTACCCCTGCTCTACCCCGCGATATATGCCAGTTCCAATAGTATACCACGATTTTCGGAAAAATCAACCCTTTTTCCGAAAAAAATCAAAAAATCACTTTTCCGCCTCATCGTCGGGCGTATCAGGGTCGAAATCGAACAGCTCGCCCGGCGTACAATCGAGCGCCCGGCAAAGCGCCGCCAGCGTGGAAAACCGGACAGCCTCGGCGCGACCGGATTTGAGCGACGACAGGTTGGCAGGGGAGACCCCGATGCGGTCGGACAGCTCGGTCAAGCCGACCCCACGCGCCTCCATCACCTTATTCATATTCACGCGAATACCCACCTATGACCGCTCCTTACACCGTTTTATCGTTTTCTTCCTTGTATTTGATCGCCTGTCGGAACAGCTCCGCGAATACGAGCAGGGAGCCGCCTGCCAGCACAAACACCACAAACAGCAGTGCCATAAAGAACTTGGACATCCAGAACATCGTGGAAAGATAGAAAACCGCCAGCACCACGACCTCGATCGCCATCACGCGCATCCGGCGGACGGTATCGGCGGAAAAAACGCGGTTGCGGTTGACATTGCGCATAATGCCGTACGCCTGCCAGAAGATGAACTCCGCCATCACGCCGGAGACGGACAGAATGATGAGATAGCGCCAATAATACGGGTCATGATGCGGTCGCTCGGTGATCCAGGTGATGCTCCACGGCAGGGTGATAAGCAAAACGCCGATCGCCGACATCAGGACGATCAAGGCGATGGCGATCAAGCGACTGAGCCCGTTTTTGCCGACTAATTGCATACGGAACCTCTTTTCGGTGAGACAGTGGATACAGTATACTCTTTTTGGCGAAAAAAGTCAACCCCAAACCGGCGGGGGACGGGAGAAGCCTGTAGAGTTTTTTATGATTTCTTATGAAAAACTATGGCAAACAATGAAGATAAAAGGTGTCACCCAGTATGCACTAATAAAAAAATATAACATTAGCCCCGGACAAATCACACGGCTGAAACGGAATGAAAGCGTAAGTACGCACACAATTGATGCGTTTTGCCAAATCTTAAAATGTAAAGTTGAAGACATAATGGAACATATTGATAATGAACAAGTATAATCCGAGCCGGGGTAATCAGGCTCGGATTTTTGTAACCGAAAACCCTCGGCTGTGCCGGGGGTTTTCGGTTACAAGAACACCCCGCTTTTCCGTCGGGAAAAGCGGGGTGATTTGCTCTATCGCTATCAGCAGATGCCCTGCGCCATCATGGCGTCAGCGACCTTCTGGAAGCCGGCGATGTTCGCACCGGCGATCAGATCGCCCTCCATACCGTACCGCTTGGCGGCGTCGGAGGAGTTCTTGTAAATATCCTTCATGATCTGCTTGAGCTTCTGATCGACCTCTTCCGCCGTCCAGTTGTACCGCATCGAGTTCTGGCTCATCTCGAGACCGGAAACCGACACGCCGCCGGCATTGACCGCCTTGGACGGAGCGATGACGACCTTATTCTCCTTAAGATACTCCACGGCATCCGCGGTGGTGGGCATATTGGCGACCTCGACGTAGTATTTCACGCCGTTCGCCACCAGCGCCTTCGCATCGTCGATGCGCACCTCATTTTGCGTCGCGCAGGGCATAGCCACATCGACCTTGACGCCCCACGGCTTCTGACCCGCAAAGAACTGCGCACCGAACTTGTCGGCATAATCCTGCACCTTGTCGCGACCGGAGGCACGCATGGTGAGCATATATTCGATCTTCTCGGGGGTGGAGATGCCGTCCGGATCGTACACATAGCCGTCCGGGCCGGAAATGGTCAGCACCTTGCCGCCCAGCTCGGTGATCTTGGACACCGCGCCCCAGGCGACGTTGCCGAAGCCGGAGATCGCAAAGGTCTTGCCCTTAATATCCTCGCCGAAGCTCTTGAGCATCTCGACCGCGTAGTAGGTCGCGCCGTAGCCGGTCGCCTCGGGACGCACGAGGGAGCCGCCGTAGCTGAGCCCCTTGCCGGTCAGCACGCCCTCATAGCGGTTGACCAGGCGTTTGTACTGACCGAACAGGAAGCCGATCTCGCGCGCGCCGACGCCGATGTCACCGGCGGGAACGTCGGTATCCGCCCCGATGTGGCGGAACAGCTCGGTCATAAAGCTCTGGCAGAAGCGCATGACCTCCGCGTCGCTCTTGCCCTTGGGGTCAAAGTCGGAACCGCCCTTGCCGCCGCCCATGGGGAGGGAGGTGAGGGAGTTTTTCAGAATCTGCTCAAAGCCGAGGAACTT
>CALDHV010000209.1 GCA_937902305.1 uncultured Clostridia bacterium | reverse complement strand
CGATCCGCGCGAGGTCCAGCGCCGCAAGCACGACCATGCCGTCCTGACGCTGGATGACGGCACGCAAAGACTGGCAAACGAGCTTTGGATCAAGCTCAAATGCTTGCGCAAACGCCCAAAATGGTGGCCGTTTGCATCATAGCCTGAAAAAGCATGGCTCGTTTTGAGCCATGCTACGGTTATTTGTAGGAGGAAACTGTATGTGGAAGAAGCATTTGGGGCTGGGGACATCCTCCGATTTCGATCTGCCGGTGGAGGAGCAGATCCGCCTCTTTGCGCGGGTCGGCTTTGACGCGTTTTTCACCGGCTGGGAGCCGGGCGCGCCGGTCGCGGCGTGGGCGGCGGTCGGAAAGGAATGCGGGATGATCTATCAGTCGATCCATGCGCCGTTCGGCGGCGCGGCGACGCTGTGGCGGGAGGACGAAAGCGCGGCACAGGCGGTGCTGTCGGAGCTTTTTGCCTGTCTGCGGGATTGCGCCGACAACAGCGTGCCGATCATGGTCTGCCACGTGTATATCGGCTTCGGGGACGACAAGCCGCCCTGCGGCGAGCCGGGGCTTTCGCGTTACGGGAGGCTGATCGCCGAGGCAAAGCGGCTCGGGGTAAAGATCGCGTTTGAAAACACCGAGGGGGAGGAATACCTCGATCTGCTGTTGCGCACCTTCTCCGACGAGCCGACGGTCTGCTTCTGCTGGGACAGCGGACACGAGATGTGCTATAATCACAGCCGCGATCTGCTGGCGGAGTTCGGCGGGCAACTGATCGCTACCCATCTCAACGATAATCTCGGCATCAGCGATTTCGGCGGCAAAGCCACCTGGACCGATGACCTGCATCTGTTGCCCTTTGACGGCATCGCGGATTGGCGATACAATACCGACCGCCTGCGTCGGTGCGGCTATGACGGCATACTGACCTTTGAGTTGCTTCGCCGCTCCAAGCCCGAACGCCACGAGAATGATGCCTATTTCCGGCTTGACCCGGAGGAATATGTGACGGTGTGCTATATGCGCGCCTGCCGCGTCGCCGCTTTGCTTGAGCGAGCGGGACAGTAAGGGGGAAACGTGGATTATGCATTGATCATGCTGGCAGACCTCTTGCTGGCGCTGTGACGTGCTTGCCGTTATTTCACAGATTGACAATTTTCGCGCTTATTTGTATAATATACCTATCCTATAATGAAATGGGAGGATTGTATATGCGCTTACACAAAAGATTTCAACGCGGGTTATCTATGTTCATTGCCATACTGTTTATGCTTTCGGTTTTTCCGATGGCGTCTGTATTGGCACAGGAGAATACGATCCCCATTGACGGTTCTGCATTATGGTACACACTGACGGATGGCACATTGACGGTTGGCGGCACCGGCGATATGCCCGCCTATGCCTACGGCAAATCGCCGTTTGCCAACAATTCCGCGATCACCGCGCTGATCATTCAGTCCGGCGTGACGAGCGTGGGCAAATACGCTTTTGAGCGTTGTACGGCGCTGGCGTCTGTTACCCTGCCGGACGGTATTACCGCGATCGGGGATTACGCCTTCGATAAATGCGCGGCGTTGTCCGCGATCACCATTCCCGCATCGGTGGAAAGCATCGGCAATTACGCTTTTCGCTCCGATACGAAAACGCCGAACGTCTTACAGACGGTCACTGTTGCGGCGGAAAGCAAGCTTCAGAAGCTCGGCGCCGGGGTGTTCAAGGATTGCAAGCAGTTGACGGCTTTTGCGATGCCCGCCGGCGTGACGACACTCGGCAAGGAGCTTTTCTCCGGCTGTACGGCGCTCGCCGATCTGACATTGAGTGAGAATGTTGACAGCATCGGTGAGAACGCCTTCAAGGATTGTACAAGCCTGGTATACAACACCTATGAGGGCGGCAACTATCTCGGCTCTGCCGAAAAGCCATACCTCTATTTGGTCACGGCTTCTGCTGCGGATATTACGGCGCTTACGGTGCACGAAACGACGAAAATTATTTTGCCCGGCGCATTTCAGGGCTGTGTCGAATTGGTCAGCGCCGCTATCCCGGATCGCTTCAAGGTGATCCCTGATAATCTGTTCAGAGAATGTACTAAGCTGTCGTCTGTCACCTTTGCCGATGACATCACCGCGATCGGTGTCGGCGCATTTATGAAAACGGGACTGACCGCCATTTCCATCCCGGCGACCGTCACCTCGCTCGGGCAGAATTGTTTTAATGCCTGTGCGTCACTGGAAACGGCGATCTTTGCCGCGGACAGTCAGCTCACGACAATGGGCTCCGGTGTGTTCTACAAGTGCGTCAAGCTTGACGGGGTCGTGCTTCCCGCCACGCTCACCAAGATCATGGGCAGTACCTTCTACGGCTGTTCCTCGCTTGCCTCCTATACGATCTCTGAAAATGTGACGGCGATCGGGGAGAGGGCGTTCCAGGACTGCGTTTTGCTTTCCGAAATGAGCTTCCCGGCAAAGGTGGAGAGCATCGGATATGAGGCGTTGAGTGGATGTAAGGGGCTTAAGACTGTTACCTTTGCCGCCGATGGCGCGCTAAAGGACATCGGATATAACCTGTTAAAGAACTGTGTCTTGTTGGAGACCGTCACCGTCCCCGGTACGGTCACCGCGCTCGGGAACGGCGTATTTAACGGTTGCACCAAGCTGTCATCGGTGGTGTTCTCTGCGGGCGTGTCGTTCCCGACCTTGGACAGTAATGTCTTTGCCGGATGCACTGCGTTGACGCAGGTGGATATTCCCGCGTCTGTCAAGACGGTTTCCTACAGCGCATTTGACGGTTGTACAGCGTTGGCGACGGTCAATATACCGACGGACAGCGGCATGACC
>CALDHV010000208.1 GCA_937902305.1 uncultured Clostridia bacterium | reverse complement strand
TCCACGACAACAAACCCGGGGCAGGACACTCCGCCAGCCGACAACGCCTGCCGCATCAGATACTTGTTCGTGCTCTTTGCCGCAGACTCAACGGAATTTCCGACCAGCCCCATCTCGGCTGCGACAAAAGCGATCGTCGGAACAGCCACATCGGAAGCGATAGAGGTCACGCCGTCAATCCGCTCCTTACGGCAGACCTCGAGTATTGCTTCCTTATCAGTAATGGAAATCGGATAGAACACGTCCGCGGCGTTTTCGCCGGTCAGCGCGGCGGTATCCACCGTACCGCATCCGTCGGTGATCCGGCAATCCGCCGGCACCCGGCTGTGCGGCGCGATCTGCAGGCGGTCGCCCGCGACGATCTCGGTCGCCGGGATCTCCTCCGCCGCGCCCGTTTCTCCGATCCGGCGGGCGGTATCCGGCGTCACCGCCGCCAGCGACGCAATGGCGTCGCGGGAATAGTCCACCGCCTTGTCCTCCAGCCATTCCCCGAGGTCGAACAGCACCAGCACGACGACCCCCTCGACCCATTCGCCGATCGCAAACGCAGCGATCACCGCGATGACCAACAGCGTATTTTCGCCGACGGTGCGGTCGTGCCATTCCTCCATCGCCTCGCGCAATACCGGGATCAGCGGCCACAATGCCGCCAGCGCCATCAAAAGCCCCTCCGCCCGGATCGGCAGTCCGACCGTCGCGGTCAGTACTCGGCAGACGATCAGCAATACCGCGCCGACGACGGGTCGGAGCAGGGCAAAACGGTCATTTTCCTCCTCGCGGTGCAAGGCGACCCCTCCTTTTCAGCTGTATTTTATCCTATCATACCGCTTTTTTTCGCCGCGGTCAAGAACACAAATGTATGTATATTTATTTGCAAAAATGTCGGGAATCATACAAGATATATGCCGCCATTGTTTATTTTATTGTTTTGTGAACGGGTACGGCAGAACATTTTATTGGTTTTTTATTCAAAAAACAGTTGACAATATACAGTTTTTGTCGTATACTCGTTCTCGTACCTAATAAAAGAGGGGGAGTTTTATTTATGAAAAAGGTTTTAGCGTTGGTTGCTGTTGTGGCTATGTTGGCATTGTGCCTGGTCGGATGCGGCGGCAATACCGCCGAGGGCAATTCCGATCCTGCGAGCAAGCAGAAGGTCAAGGTCATCAACCAGCCGCTGTCCGAGGAGCAGTATGCTTTTTGTATAGCAAAGGGAAATGACGATCTGCGCACCAAGGTCAATGAGTATCTTGCCAAGATCAAAGCGGACGGCACCTTCGATGCCATCTGCAACAACTACTTCGGCGACGGCACCCCGAACAAGTACGAGGTTTGCAAGCGTGACAACAACAAGGATCAACTGATCGTCGCCACCTCCACCGGCTTCGCGCCGTTTGAGTTGGTGGACGGCGGCAAGTTCTACGGCATCGACCTGGAGATCGCCCACGGCCTCGCCGAGTATCTCGGCAAGGAGCTGGTCATCGAGGATATGCAGTTCGCTTCCGTCTGCACCTCGGTGGAAAAGGGTCTCTGCGACATCGGCATGTCCGGTCTGACCATCACCCCCGCCCGTCAGAAGGTGCTGGATTTCAGCGATTCGTACTACAGCGCCAACCAGGTGCTGATCGTTCCGGCGTCCAACACCGAGTTTGACGGTTGCACCACCCCGGCAGAGGTCGAGGCGATCCTCAAGGGTAAGGACGCTTCTACCAAAATGGGATGCCAAAACGGTACCACCGGAGCCATCTACATCAAGGGCGATGCGGAGGAAGAGGACGGCTACGGCTTTGAGGGCTTGAAGGTCACGCAGATGACCTATGACTATGCCGCGCTTGCCGTCACCGCTATGATCAACGGCGAGATCGACTATGTCATCATCGACGATGCTCCCGCCAACGCGATCGCCAAGTCGGTCAATAAATAATCACCGGTAACATCACATCCGACCCGCGTTGTGATCTTCGCAACGCGGGCGGTATTTTCACAAGGGAGGATAATTGCGCATGGATCTGGCTGTCAAATGGCAATCCTTTTGGGATCACTTTGCCGCCAACGGCGCGTGGGAGCGCGTCCTCAAGGTCGGTCTGGTCAATACGCTGGTCATCGCGTTGGTCGGCTTGCTGATCGGCATCATCCTCGGCACGCTGATCGCCACCGTCAAGGTGATGCAGAAATACAGCTTGCTTTCCCGTATTCTCGACCGCATCTGCACGGTTTACGTCGGCTTTTTCCGCGGCACGCCGATCGTGGTGCAGCTTTTGATCGCGTACTATGTTCTGTTCCCGCTGTGCGGCATCACCATCGGGTCGCTCAATACTTGTATTCTGGTGTTCGGACTCAATTCCGGCGCGTATGTGTCGGAGATCATGCGCGGCGGTATCCTGTCGGTCGATATAGGTCAGACGGAGGCGGGCCGCGCACTGGGGCTCAGCTATTCGGTCACGATGCTGGACATTGTTGTTCCGCAGGCGGTCAAGAATATTTTGCCCTCGCTGGGCAATGAGCTGATCGCGCTGATCAAGGACACCTCGGTCGTCAGCTTCGTCGCGGCGATCGACCTGTATAAGACCTTTACCGAGATCGGTAACAGCACCTATGAATATCTCATTCCCTATGCTTTTATGGCGATGATCTACATTGTGCTGGTCGCCATCATTTCGTTGGGGATCAAATGTATGGAAAGGTGGTTGCGTAAGAGTGATCGACGTCATTGATTTGAAAAAGCAATTCGGTGATCGCGTCGTCCTCAACGGCATCACCGAAACCATTCACGAGGGGGAGCGCGTCGTCATTATCGGGCCGTCCGGCTCGGGAAAAAGCACGTTCCTGCGTTGCCTCAACTGTATGGAAGACCCCACCTCCGGCTCGATCATTTTCGAGGGGGAGGACATCGCCGATATGCGGGTGGACATCAATGTCCACCGCCAGCACATGGGGATGGTGTTCCAGCAATTCAATCTGTTCAATAATAAGACCGTGTTGCAGAATATCACGCTGGCGCCGTTGCGCATCGGACTGAAAAAGGTTCGCGGCAGGGCGGCACGCGCCAAGTTCCGCGCCGAAACGGAGGCGCGGGCACACGATCTGCTCCGGCGCATCGGGCTGGATGAGTGGGCGGATATGTACCCCTCCACCCTTTCCGGCGGGCAGAAGCAGCGCGTTGCCATCGTACGGGCGCTGGCGATGAATCCGAAGGTGATCCTGTTTGATGAGCCGACCTCCGCACTCGACCCGGAGATGGTCGGTGAGGTGCTGGATCTGATCCGCCAGCTGGCGGACGACGGGATGACCATGGTCATCGTCACGCACGAAATGGGCTTTGCCCGCGAGGTTGGTACCCGCGTGTTCTTTATGGCAGATGGCGAAATCACCGAGCAGGGTACTCCCGAGGAGGTCTTTGACCACCCGCAATCCCCGCGTCTCAAGGACTTCTTAGGCAAGGTGCTGTGACGATTATTGACTGAACATACCAAAGTAACGTCACCGATGTCGAGCCGCATCTTGACAAATCGTGCAATTTTTGGTACACTGACAGCCGAGTGAGCTGAGCAGTCGCGTGCGGCGTGACCCGCCGTATGAGGAAAGTCCGAGCACCACAGGGCAGGATAACGGCTAACGGCCGCCGAGGGTGACCTTAGGGAAAGTGCAACAGAAATATACCGCCGTGCTATGCGCGGTAAGGGTGGAAAGGCGAGGTAAGAGCTCACCGGCGCGTCGGAGACGGCGCGGCCCTGCAAACCCTATCCGGTGCAACGTCGATCGAAGCGATACATCGGCCCGATGTGCTTCAACGGACGGCTGGAGCCGACCGGCAACGGTCGGTCGAGATAGATGACTGCTTTCAACAGAACTCGGCTTACAGGCTCACTCACCATAGCCAACAGGCTGGGGTAGGTAAAAAAGTCAGCTGACTTTTTTACCTACCCCTTCTACATTTTGTGGAGAAAACACGATTGACCGCGCCCGTCTCGGTGCAGTATAATGACAAGCAGTATAATGACAATATGAGGTGATGATGATGACCCAACCGACCTTTGCGGAAAATCTGCGTAAGATCCGGGAAAACAATCATGTTTCTCAGCGTCAGCTTGCCTATTTTGTCGGCGTGACCGATAAGGTCATCTCCAAATGGGAAACCGGCGTCTCCCTGCCCAAAGCGGATATGCTCGCGCAGCTTGCCCGCTATTTCGGCGTGACCGCCGACCAGTTGATCGGCATTGCGCCGCCAAACGCCGGCAACAGCACCGCGCCGCAATCCCCCTGCGAGATCACCCTGCCGCCCCTCCCCGTGCCGGAACCTATCGCAGACACCAATCTGATCCCCGACGCGCCCTGCTGGAACGGCAACTACTTATGCACCTGGGCAAACCAGGAGATCGTCGCCAGGCGGCTCGGCATCACCGGCGAAGCCTGCGCCGACCAGCGCGACGCGCTGACCGAGGAAACGCTGTTCGGAAAAGAGAATTATTTTCACCCGCTCGACCGCACCCTGCGCGGCGATGTCATCCTCTTGCTGGATGACGGGTGGGATGTGCCGTTTGGCACGCCGCACGATGCGGCGCACGAGCGGATGTTCGGCAGTGTCGATCCCGACCCGGCGCGGTTTTCCGGCACCACCCCCATCACGCGGCTCAAAAATATCGTGCGCCGCGCTGCCGATATGGGCTATGCCGGGGTCGGGCTGTGGATCAGCCCGCAACGCGCCGGCATCGACCCCGCCGAGGACACTCCGGCGGCGGCACGCGCCTACTGGTGCGAACGCGCCCGCCGCTGTTTTGAGGCCGGCATCCGCTATTGGAAGGTGGACTGGGGCTTGCAGGACAATCCCGACTACCGCCGGATGATGACCGAAGCGGTGCGGCATAGCGCCCCCGGTCTGTGGATCGAACACGCCTGCGGTCGCGCTCCCATTACCGCGATTTGCGGCGGCGAAGAAATGGTGCGGCGATACACCGCCGCCGCGCACAAGCTACTCCCGATCAGCGATGTTTACCGCGTCTACGATGTGATGCCGCCGTTCTACACCGTCTGCGTGATGGATCGCTTTGACATCATCGCGCGGCAGGTAACAACGCCCGAACACGGTACCGAGGCTCTGGTCAATGTCGAAAGCCACCCTCTCATCGCGGCGGCGCTCGGCGGCACCTACGGTATTATGGATTACAGCCCCGAAACCGCCGCCTGCCTGCGCTGGCAACGCATCGCGCCGGCATTCGGGCTGTATACGACCGATTATCACGCCTCGGAGAAACGGCTGACCGACACCGCTTTTTTTGATATTGACCCCCTGACGTGGGTACCCTGCGGCGGCAAGCATATCGAGGAAAGCGCCCCCGCCGTCATCAGCCGCGGCTGTCCTTTGCCGCAGGTGTACAAATGTGGGAC
This sequence comes from uncultured Clostridia bacterium, assembly GCA_937902305.1. GTDB lineage: Bacteria > Bacillota > Clostridia > Oscillospirales > Acutalibacteraceae > UBA5905. The sequence continues at coordinate 17,934 of CALDHV010000208.1, read as the reverse complement.
TTACGCCCCGTTCGTCGCGGCATCCCGTCATCCCGTGACCGGCGCGACCGCCGTCGCCGCCCTGCGACGCACCGTAGACCCGAATCGGTGCTTTGTTGCGCCCGCCGATATTACCGTCACCGCCGACCCGCGCAAGCCGATCGGGGTATTCGGGGTGATGAACTCCCTCACGCTGGAGCTGGATAGCCCGCTGACCGACGGATTTCATCTGCTGGCGCAGGACTTGCTCGACGATTCACCGCGGGACATCACCGACCGCGTAACGGTGCTGACTTCGCGCACGGTACGGCTGGACGGGTACACCCTGCGGCGGTACGGTAAGCTGGGGCACGCCGTCGGTGACACCTCCGACCCAACGCTGATTTTGCAGTTTACGGAATAAATACTGTACCATAGGGTACGGCGTCCACAACGCACCCTACGCGATCACAACAACAACGACAGCAGTAGCATTTCCCGGGTGGCGGCATAACGGTATTCCCGCGTGTCGTCTCCGAAGCCGCCGACGGCAAACGCCGGATGCCCCGTCTGACCCACAAATGCCGCCGCTGCTCCGGTGAGCGGACACTCATCCGGCGGATAACCGCTGACCGCGCATAAACCCCGCGCAATCAAGCCACTTTGCGGCGGCGTATGCGGCGGGCAAAGCCATGCGACCGTCGGCTCATCTCCGGTCAGAAATACCGCATGGCGAAAGCTTATTCTCCGGCACAGTAAGCCGGCACCGGTCGCACACGGCATTACCCACACCCGCCGACCAGCCAGCGCGCTTGCCAGCGGGATGCCGCACAGCGGCAAATCACACCGCAACGCGAGGCTGATCTCCTCGCACAGGCGTAAGCCGACCCAGCCGCCACCGACCAGCAGAATATTTTCCGCCCCACAGTCATCACCGCCGGATAAGATCAGCCCGTCCGCATCGGTGGTGTGCAACGGCCGCAGACAGCCGCCCGACCGCGCGATCAGCCCGTCCCGCAGGGCGACCAGACGCTCCTGTGTCATCGGTTTTGCCCCGATCAGCCGGGGACGGTATTGTATGTCCACACTTTTCACCAATCCTCTCACAGAAAAGGGTCTTTTCTGAAACATACCGAAAAAATCACCGTAGCTGCGGCTTTCACGCGCGTTTGCTCAAATTGCGACGGGACGAGACGCGCTTGCTGATCCTATAATCAATATCAATATATGCATCCTCCGAGCCGGATATAACCCCGGCGGAAAACACGAAAGAGGCTTGGCACAAAAAACAAAAGCACTTGGCTTTTTAGCCAAGTGCTTTTATTGGAGCTACTGATCCGATTCGAACGGACGACCTGCTCATTACGAGTGAGCTGCTCTACCTGCTGAGCCACAGTAGCACATAAGATCGGGATATAGTATAGCAAGTTTTGCTCCGTTCGTCAAGGGATTTGTGAAAACTTTTTTCAAAACCCGGTTTTCCGGCACAATGCCTCCATAACGCGGGACACCGCATCGCTTTCGACCTGCCCCAATCGCCACAATAGCCGCCACGGTGCGCCGACCAACGGCGCCCACCGCTCCTCCTCGTCAGCGGACAGCAACACGAGCGGCGTGCCGTCGGTCGCGGTCAACACCGGGCGTCCGCCATCCAGCGTAAACGCATAGGCAAACTCCGCCCGCCCGTACGCCGTGCGGCGGATATTGCACTCAATCATAAAAAACGATGCTGCGCACCCCAACACGCCCAGCGTCAATATCAGCGTCACCAGAAAAGTCCCCGCAAACGACCGCCGTCTGACCGTCATCTTTTCGCCCCTCATTGCAATAGCTTTGCTAATGTTTTGCCCAAAAGATGCGCGGAATATTCCGCCTGTGCGACGGTATTTCCCTCGCTACCGACCTCCACCAGCAGATAACCGGGCGACAAATGCTGATTGTACCGGCTCGTTACCGTGGACAGCGGTCGCATAATGCCCGGGCAGGCATCGGTCAGTGCCTTTTGCCATTGCGCTGCCAGCGCGAGATTTTGCGCGCAATTGGGATTGGGCAGGGAAGCCGTGCTGACCACCCCGACAATAATCATCATCTGCGCCGCCTTTTGCCCGTCCGGGGCGGTCACGGTCGGGCGCACCAGCCCGGTGGTATCGTGCATGATCGCGTCCCGGTGCAGATCCAGCACCACGCGGATGGACGGGTATTTTTTCAGATTTTCCTGCACCGTCACCGCCGAGCGGTTATACGCGCCGGTATATTGCGGCGAGTCGTGTACCGTCGTATCGTGTATGACCGCGATCCCCGCCGCATTCAGCTCCTCGACGACCGCCTCTCCCGCCGCGCAGACATTGCGCGCGTGATTTTGCGTACGCTTACGGTCGGCGGCATTATAGTAGGTCGCATCGTACGGCATATATTCCTCGGTGGTGTGGGTATGCACGATGAGCACCTGCGGCGCGTCGGTCTTTTGCCATTTCATCGTCAGCTTTGCCTGCAACGCCGCCCGTATATCCGGCGTCGTTTTGCTCCGGTTTTTGATCGCGATACCATATTGCATCGCGTCGCCGGTAGGGATCTTCTGCTCATATATTTTGCCGCCGGTGCCGTCCTGCGCCGGAGAAACCGACAGCATACCCGCGCTGACCGCCGCCTCGGTCGGTGTGACCGGGGTCGCCGTCGGCGCCGTGGTCGAAGCCGTCGGGGGCGCCTGCATCGGTTGTGCCGCGACCGGCACCTGACTGCTCAACCGATTTTCCAGCACACGGGCGGCATTGCCCGGCTGACGCAGACCGGCGGCAAACACCGCAACGGTCTGTCCCGCCGCTGACCAGTTGATCGGGCAGACCGCCAAAAACACGGCAAGCAAAATACAGCCGCCCAGCCGCACAAGCGGCATCCATTGCGGCTTTCTCCGCGTTTGTCCACGTTTCATGCGGCACCATCTCCCCACTACTCAACGTATGCGGGGAAATGCGGAATTAGAACGCGCCGAACAGTCCTTCGGCGTTTTGCCACGCCTGCCGGAGCACCTCATCCGCCGGGATGCCGCGTATCTGCGCGATCCGTGCGGCGGTATACGCGATCATCGACGAGTCGCACCGCCTGCCGCGCATCGGCTCGGGTGCCATATACGGCGCGTCGGTCTCCAGCAGGAAACGCTCCGCCGGGACTGCCGCCGCGACCTCCACCGGGCGGCGGGCGTTTTTGAAGGTCACGGTGCCGCCCAAACCGATATACATTCCCATCTCCACGACCTCGCGCATCATCTCCACACTGCCGGAGAAGCAATGCACCACCCCGCGTGGGCGATATTCCCGCAGGCATTGCAGGGTGTCCTCGTGCGCGTCGCGGTCGTGGACGATGACCGGCAGACCCCGCCGGTTTGCCAGCGCAAGCTGGGCGCGAAACCACATAAGCTGTTCCTCCCGCGAACTGCCGTCCGGGTAGTGATAGTCCAGCCCGATCTCTCCGATCGCGCACACCTCTTTTTCCTGCGATAATATCTCGATCTGCGCAAGCCACGCCTCGGTCGCCGCGCCGATGCACTCGGGATGCACCCCCACCGCGGCGCGAAAATACGGATATTGCCGCGCAAAGGCAATCGACCGCTCCGCCGACGCGGGGTCGGTCGCGGCATTAATGACCGTGCCGACATTCCGCTCCGGCAAAGCCGCCAACAGCGCCGCGCGGTCGTCATCAAACGCCGCATCGTCATAATGGGCGTGGGTATCGTAGATCATAGCCCTGCTCCTTTCACAAAAAAGACCCATCGACGGTGCCGATGGGCTTTAATTCTGCCGTCGTACGATGCGATAGTCATCCCGCACTCGGTAATACGGGCAGGGGCGGTCGCCATGGAGACAGCAATGCTCAAAATCGTCCATATCCAAGTCCACGACGCAGACATAGCTCTCGCTTTCCTCGTCGTAGTCGTAGTTTTCGCAATCCTCGCAGTTGGCGGTCATAGCGTCACCTCCCGCTCCTCAAGCAGGCAGACCGCGTGCGCGGCGATGCCCTCGCCGGTGCCGGTGAAGCCCAGCCCCTCCTCCGTGGTTGCCTTGACACTGACCATGGCGGAGTCGATCCCCATTGCCTCGGCAAGCCTTTGCCGCATACCGTCGATATAAGGCTTGAGCTTCGGGCGTTGCGCCAGCACAGTCGCGTCGATATTGCCGACGGCATAGCCCGCCGCCCGGATCCGCTCTGCCACCTGCCGCAACAGTGCAAGACTGTCCGCTCCGGCATACGCAGGGTCGGTATCGGGGAACATTCCGCCAATATCTCCCAACGCCGCCGCGCCGAGCATAGCATCCATCACAGCGTGAGTCAGCACATCGGCATCCGAATGTCCGAGCAATCCCTTTTCGTACGGAATATTCACGCCGCCCAATATCAGCGGGCGACCCTCCACCAGCCGGTGGACGTCATAGCCGTGCCCGATCCGCATAGCGCCACCCTCCTTTTTCCCCGCGCGGAGGATCGCCTCCGCCAGCGGAATGTCCTCCGGCACCGTGACCTTGAGATTGGTCGCATCGCCTGGCACCAGCCATACCGTATGACCGGCGCGCTCCATCAGCCGACAGTCGTCGGTGGCGTCCTCGCCGCGCGCGACCGCCTGCGCCATCGCGACACGATAGGCGTCGGCGGCAAACACCTGCGGTGTCTGCACCCGCCATACGCCGGTGCGGTCGGGGGTATCCGTCACCCGTCCCTGCGCGTCCGCGCGCTTGAGCGTATCATAGACCGGGATCGCCGTCGCCGCGGCGCCGGTCTCGGCGGCCTTTTCGATGACGGCGCACACCGTCTCGGGTGTGACCAGCGGACGCGCGCCGTCGTGGATGCCGACCAGCGTCGTCTGCGGCGGCAAAACCGCAAGCCCGTTCTGCACCGACTGCTGACGGGTATCGCCGCCCGGCACGACGGCGACCAGCTTGGTGATCCCGTCCTGCCGTGCCAAAGCCGCAAAGTCCTCCGCATCCTCGGCGCGCGCGACCAATATCAGCGCATCGACCTGCGGCACCGCCTGTAGGGTTCGCAGAGTGCGCAACAGCACCGGCACGCCGTCCAGTGGGATCTGCTGTTTGGGCTGACCCATTCGCGCGGACTGACCCGCCGCCGCCACGATCACTGCGGTATACGCCACCGACCTCACACCCTTTCTCCGCCACGGCGGTTTTGTGACCGGTCAACCCCGCGCCCCATACACTGATGAACGGGCACGGCGTTGCCGTTAAATCAACGAGAAATCCGACTTAAAGCCGAGCAACGCCAGCGCGACCAGCCCGACATACAGCAGGGTGGACGGCATTCCGCGGAACGCATCCGGCATATCCGGATTATCCAGCCGCTCAATGCCCTCCGCCGTGACCCAGGTCAGCAGACCAAACGCCAGCGACGCGCCGATCGCCAGACCGATGACGCCGCCGAAGCCGAGGCTCATCTGCACATTGGAGATCAGCGCCATACCGATCACCATATTGTTGAATGCCGCCAGGGGGAGCATCGCCCCGATGCGGGAATATAGCTCCCGAGCAAAACGTCGCAGAAGGATCACCGACAAAAGATACAGCACCGACACGATGCCCACGATGACCAGCGGTCGCCAAAAGTTGGTGATCGCCGTGCCGAACCGGTGGTCGATCGGAAACTCGATCGCCACGGTCAGCACCGAATACACCGCCATAATGCCGCTGAACTGCCAGATCGTGTTGGGCTTGCGGACGGTGTGAAGCATCACCGACGAGCCGAAGCCGGTGGTCAGCACGATATTCTGCAACAGCACCACCGTGACGAACAGCGAAAAAAGCTCGCTCAGCCCGGAACCGATTTGTTCAAAAAAACTCATACCGTGTTCCCGCCTTTCTCACAGATCGTAGCCATCGTCGTCGGTATCGGCGCGACGGTCGGCAATGCCACGACGCATCCAGCGCAGACCTGCTGCCATAAAGCCAAGCAACAGGAACGCCGCAAAGGGCGCCGCCGCCTGCGGCAGATCGACATCCATACCGAGCGGCTTATCCCAGATCGTGCCGAATGCCGCGATCTCCCGCAGGGTGGAGATAAAGCAGATCACCACGCCGAAGCCGACCGAACTGCCGATGGCATCGGTCACGGTCTCCAGCGGTCGAGCGGTCGAGGCGTAGCCGACACTGCGGGAATACAGCATATTCACCGCGATCAGCGGGATAAACACATACAGCTTTGCATACAGCTCCGGCGCGACATACCGCTCCAGCACCATCGCCGCCGCGACCAACAGCACCATCGACAACAGCACATACAGCACCGGGCGCAACCATTTGGCAAGCCGCCGCCCGACGAGCGACAATAGCAGCCCGAGCGGAAGCATCGTCAGCGCCGTGCATACGGTCAGCACGACCCCGTTTTTGAGCGTCACGCCGGCGGCGATGATCGGGCAGATGCCCAACGCCTGCGCCAGCACGACATTGTGGGTAAAGGCGTTCTCGATCATATCCCCGAAAAACTGCCGTTTACGGTCAGCCATGAGCGCCCACCCCCTTGTGCTTCATTTCCCGGAAATACCGCATCGCGTGCCAGCTCCAGCGGTCGATGAGCGGCGACAGTACATTCATCATCAGAATGGCAAAACAGCTCCCCGCCTCAAACCGACCGATGTGCTGTAACAGCATCACAAAGATAGCGGCGATTACGCCATAGAACAACCGTCCGACCCAATAGCGCGGGGTCGTGACCGGGTCATTGAGCAAAAACACGCCCGTGAACAACACATAGCCGGAGCACATCTGTGCCATCGTGCCGTACAGTCTGCCGACCCCCGCGCACGGAAACAGCCACGCGATCAGACAGCAGGTGAACAGATACGGCAACACCGTCCACAGCGACACCGTGCGCCGCACACACAGGCACAGCAGACACGCCAGCAACACCAGCGTCGCCGTCGCGCCGATCGGCCCGACAAAATCGCCGATCAGCAGATGCACCCGCGTGACGGTCGGGGTCGCGCCCTCCCGCAGCTGGGCAGCAAGGGAACTTTCGACCACCAGCTCGCTCTCCGGGATCTCCGGCAACAGCGACAAACGCGAAAAGGACGAAAACATCGGATAGGTAAACACCCGATTGGGAAAACAAAACGACATAATGGCAATACCCGCGGCGGCGGGGTTAAAGACGTTGCGCCCATATCCGCCGAATGGCGCCTTGACCACGATGATGGCAAATGCAGCGCCGAGCATCGGCACCCAATAAGCGACCGCCGGCGACATCGCCAGCCCGATCAGTGCCCCCGTCACGGCGGCACTGCCGTCCCGTAGGGAGGTCGGCTTTTGCTTGCGGAACAGGCAACAGACCGCCTCGCTAACCATTGCCGACAGGATGCTGAACAGCACGATCAGCACCGGGCGCATCCCGTACAGAAACGCCGAAAACGCGCACAGCGGCACCGTGGCCAGCAGAACGTCCATCACCATCCGGCGGGCGGTATCCTCGGTGCGCACGAACGGCGCATACACCTTACTCACGGTCGTCACCTCCCCAGTGGATCAGCGTTGCGTGATCCTCTTCTCCGGCGCGTAAGACCTCCGCCGCCACATTCCGCCCCGCCGGGCAGACGTAGGAGCAGATGCCGCAACCGTCACAGTCCTGCGGCGACAAATGCTGTAGCCGCTCATAGTGCATATTTTCCAGTCGCCGAACGATCTCGTACGGCAACAGCCCCGCCGGACACGCCGCCGCGCATCTGCCGCACCCGATGCAGGGCTGCGGCACCCGCGCCGTGCGCGGACGCAACACCAGCAGGGTGGTCATACCGGGCAGGATCGGCAGACGGGTATCGGTGCAAAGGATGCCGGTCATATTGTCACCGAAATACACCTCGGTTTCGGACAGCGCCTTGGCGTATTTCAGCAGGGTGTCCACCGTCGTGCCGTACGGCACCCGCACATTCATCGACGCGGGCACGCCGTCCCCCGTGACCGATACCACCAGCCCGGTAGCCTTGCGTCCGGTCTGCACCGCGTCGGCAAGTGCCATACACGCCTGCACGCCGACCCGCAGTACCGTTCTGCCGTATTCGGCATATTCCGTCACCGGGTATTCATCCGGTACGCGATAGAGATGATTGCGCCCGATCGCCTGCGATACCGCGCGTGCGTCCGCCTTCGGCAGAACGGCGGCGATGTGATACCGCTTGACCCCTAATGTCGAGGCGATCAGATGCAGACCGAAAAACGCCTTGCGCGGGTCTTCCCGCAACGCCGCCCACGCGCTACTGCCGAAAACGTCGTTTTCGGTCGCATCAGCGACCACGACGGGACGCTGACGGCGGCTTGCGCGCTTGAGGCGATCGTGCCAGACGTGCAATTTGTCGATGAGCAGAAGCCCGTCCAATTCGTCCACGATGGCGGCATCCCGCGCCGCCGACAGCACATCATTGACGGTCAGCTTATCCGCTTCATTGGCCGGGAGCAATACCTCTCTGATCGGCTCCTCGGTGGGTTGCCACTCGGCGCACAGAATACGCCCGCACAGCGGATGATCCAGCACCACCGTGCCCTCGCACTGCCCCGCGACCGGTGCCAGCGACGGAATATCCTTCTCTTGATACAGCACCGTGCCCGCCGGAAGAACCTCCTCCGGCAACAAAATATCCGGATGCTCCGAGCCGTCCTCTGCCAACCGGGTCAACGGTACACGGAGCGGCTGTTGCGCCGGTAGCGTCTCGATCGGTCGGGTCAGCGCGGCACCCTTTTGGAACGGCAAGGGCACGCCCTTTGCAAACAGCGGCATACGAACACACCTTTCTCGTCAAATTAGGAAACCTTTCCCGCCAGTTTTATCCGCTTGCGAGCGGGGTCGGCAGGGTGTAGGATAAAAGCATATCGAAAGGAGGGAAACCAATGAAAGTGGAAACGGTCAAAGCCGACCGCGTCCGCGTTTGGCTTTCGGAAAAAGAAATGGAGCAATGGGGCTTGTCCGAAGCGATGACCCCGGGCGGCTGTCCCGCCGCCGACCGACACATCCGACGACTGATTGCCACCGTGCGCCGCTTTACCGGGCACGCTTTTCCGCAGGTTGTTGCGGAGGTGTTGCCGGTGGAGGGCGGCTGTGTGCTGTTGCTGTCCGCCCCGGAGCGGGATACCGCCGACGCGCCCTATTCCTGCGTCATCGCAGATGCCGATGCTCTGCTGTCGCTCGCCGGGCAATGGCAATATGTCCATACCCCGCTCACCAGCTTTCTGTATGAGCTGGAGGGCGGTTACTTACTGGCGCTGTATCCCGCCGACCGGCTGACCCGTGCGCAAACGGCGCTGTTGGCGGAATACGGCACTCTGCGGTCAAATGACACCGGCGGCATCGCCTATGCCGCCGAGCACGGCGATCTGCTCGCCGCAGACGATGCGCTGGAGCGGTTGGCGCTCAAAGCGCCTGCACCTGTGCCACCAGCTCCGCCGGAGCCGCAGACTTGAAAAACGCACTGCCCATCACGGCAATATCCGCGCCCGCCTGCGCCGTTTGCGCGGCGGTAGCGGCGTTGATCCCGCCGTCCACCTCGATCGGCACCGCGCGCCCGCGCCTCTCCAGCTCGGCGCGCAAGGTCGCGATCTTCGGCAACATATCCGCCATAAACGACTGCCCGCCGAAGCCGGGCTCCACCGTCATCACCAAAACCATATCCACCGCATCGAGGTACGGGAACGCCGCCTCGGCAGGGGTCTTGGGCTTGAGCGTGATGGCGGTTTTTTTACCGCACGCGCGGATATGCGCGAGGGTGTCGGCAATGGGATCGTCACATTCCAGATGAATGTTGATGCTGTCCGCGCCCGCCGCGGCAAAGGCGTCGATCAGGCGGTCGGGGTGTTGCATCATCAGATGTACGTCAAACGGCAATGCCGTATGCGGTCGCCACGACGCGATCACCGGCGGCCCGAAGCTCACATTCGGCACGAAGATGCCGTCCATCACATCGAGATGGAGCATATCCGCGCCGCTGTTTTCCGCCAGGCGCAGACCGTCTGCCGCGTGCGCGAAATCGCACGAAAGCATGGAGGGAGAAACCCGCATTATGATCACCTACCAAAGAAATTATAGAGATTTTTTCGCCAAAGGTCAAGCAGACAACATTTACCGGTGTTTTTTCGGAATGTACAAACCGACGATTACGCAGGAGCCAAAGCCCTCATCATCTAGCGACTAATGTCTATCATCTGTCATCTGATTTGGGCGATGTCACGGTCGATCTGCTGTTGGAGTGCCGCGAGGGAGTCAAACCGCCGCTCCTCCCGCAAAAACCGCACCGGGCACACCGCGATCGTCTGCCCGTACAGATCGCCGGAAAACCCGTCGATATAGGTTTCCGCCAACGGCTGTTGTCCGCCGACGGTCGGCTTGATACCGATATTGGTGACACCGGCGTAGTTTTTCCCGCCGATCGTGACCGCGGACGCATACACCCCGAAGCGGGGTAACATCCGATCGGCAGGCGGCATCTGATTGGCGGTCGGTGCCCCCAGCGAGGTTCCGAGATGCGCCCCCGCGATCACCGGATAGCACAAACAGTAGGGGCGTCCGAGCATCCGCCGCACCATTTCCATATCGCCATGCGCCAGCAGACCGCGAATGGCGGACGAGCTGACCGGCTCGCCGTCGCACAGCACCGGCTCTACCACCGTCACCGCGATGCCTCGCGTCTCACACAGCCGCCGCAAAAGCGCCGCGTCTCCGCTCCCGCCACGACCGAAGCGGTAATTAAATCCGCAGGTCACAGCGGTCGCGTGGAGCTGATCTGCGAGAATATTATTCACAAATTGCTCCGGTGTCAGCCCGCGCACCGCGGCAAAATCGGTCAAAAAGATCTCCGCCACCCCGCATTGCCGCATCACGGCGGTCTGCACCTCAAAATCCTCCAGCACCGTCTGCTCCGGCTTGGTAGTCAGTGTGTGCGGGAGAAATGTGACCGCAGCGCACCGCCCGTTTCCGGCACGGCACGCCGCCTCCAGCCCCGCGCGATGCCCGATGTGTACCCCGTCAAAAAAGCCCAGCGCTACGGAGCGCCCTTCCTCCGGGATGGACGCATCCGACGGCAAAGTATATATCCGACAACCCTCGTCCATCACTGTCACCTCCGTCATCGAAGAAAAATCACGTTCATTTCACCGTCCGACGGCTGACCGAGCCCGAGAAAGCGTCCGTCCGGCGCATACACGCGCGTGATCCCCGTTACCGGCTGTGTCAGCCGCTCCAGCATAAGCGCGCCGCCGTTGCCGAAGCGGATCGCCTGCCTGTCCGACACCGTGACGGCGGGATAGGCCGCCAACACCGTCTCCAGCGGCAGGATGCTGTCGGAGAGCGTTCCCGCCGCCACCCGATCCCGCATTTCATCCAGGGTCAGGCACTGCTCTGCCGGGATCCCCGCCGCCGCGGTACGCCGCAGGGCGGTCATCACCGCGCCGCACCCCAGCGCCCTGCCGAGGTCGTCGCAGATCGAGCGGATATAGGTGCCCTTGGAGCAGGCGCAGCGCAGAGTAAGCTCCCCCGTCGCCGCGTCAAACGCCAGAATATCCAGCGCATACACCGTCACCGGGCGCGCCTCGCGCTCCACCTCGACCCCCTGCCGCGCCAGCTCATACAGCCGCACGCCGTCCTTTTTGAGCGCCGAGGTCATCGGCGGCACCTGCTTGATCTCTCCGCGAAACGCCGGCAACGCCGCCTCGATGGCGGCAAGCGTCGGGGTCGCCACCCCGGTCGGGTGCAGGTCGCCCCATACATCCAGCGTATCGCTGACAAAGCCGAAGCGCAGGGTGGCGACATATTCCTTTTCCTGCACCGGCAGATGATCCAGCACTTTTGTTGCCCGCCCGATCAAAAGCGGCAGTACCCCGGTTGCATTGGGGTCAAGCGTACCGGCGTGCCCGAGCTTTTTGACCCCCAGCAGTCGCCGCACGACGGCGCACGCCAGAAATGAGGTCATTTCTGGCGGCTTATCGAGGCACAAAACGCCGCACAATTCGTCCATTTTACCTTCTCCTTCGCGCCGCAATAAAAGCGCGACGCGGGCTGTCACACGGTGATGTGACAACCCGTTTTTGCTGTTTATCCCGTTGTGATACGCGGCACCGAGCGTTCGACCGCCGTCAGAATGGCGTCCCGCGCCTGCTGAAGCGTGCCATCCACAGCACAGCCCGCCGCGCGGGTATGACCGCCGCCGCCCAGGCACGCACAAATCGCCGCGGCATCGGCGTGGGTGCCGGTGCGGACGCTGATCTTGTAGTTGCCGTCGGCTTTTTGCCGCAGGGTGATGCCGACCCACACGCCCTCGATCTGTCGCGGGATGGGCGGCAAGCCTTCCATATCGTTTTCCTTGGCGCCGCTTTCGCGCACCATATCGTTGGTGATGACCATAACCGCCACGCGACCGTCCCAATAGAAGCTCATACCGGCAAGCGCCAGCCGCTCCAGCTCGATGCGCGCGCGGGATTTCATATCGAAATTGACCCGGTTGATCATTTCATACGGGATGCCGACATCCTGGCACGCCGCCGCCAGACGGTGAGCGCGGGCATCGGCATTGGAGTATTTGAAGCACCCGGTATCGGTCGCGATGCCGGTATACAGGCATTGCGCGATAGCGGGGGTCAGCGTCACGCCGAGCCGCTCGATGATCGCAAATACGAGCATCGCCGCCGCCGCGCAGGAGGCATCCACGCAGGTATGCGCCGCGTAGCCGGTATTGGTGCTGTGGTGGTCGATACAAAGATCGACCCGCCCGCCGTAGGTCGCTTGTAGCTGCGGCCCGAGCAAGCGCTCATCCGCCACATCCACCGCGCATACGAATGTCGGCTCAAACGCCGGCTGCGGCAGGGTGTCGAACATATAGGCGTACCGCTCCGGGATGGGGTCGTTGCACTCCACCCGCGCGGCTTTTCCCACGCTTTGCAACGCGATGCACAGCGCAAAGTTTGACCCGAGCGTATCCCCGTCCGGGTATTGATGCGCCAAAAGCACGATATGATCTGCCGCAGACAGCATTGCGGCGGCTTGTTGTTCATTGATCGTCCCGGTCATGCGGTTTCTCCTCTTTTTTCAGTCGATTGAGCGTTGCGGCGATATTCGCGCTGTACGCGATCGAATCATCCGCCACAAAACGCAGTTCGGGGGTATAACGCAGATTGCGGAGCGCCGCTCCCAGCTCGCGGCGCATATAGCCCGCGGCGGATTTGAGACCCTTGACGGCGTCCTTGGTCGCGTCCAGCCCCTCCATGGAGCTGACATAAACGGTGGCGTAGGAAAGATCCCGCGTCACCTCCACCCGCACGATGCTGAGCATCCGCTCGGATACGCGCGGGTCTTTCACCGTGCGCAGGATCGCGGTCAGCTCGCGCATAATATCCTCGCCGGTGCGGTCGAGACGGTAATTCGGCATAATGACAGCCTCCATGTTAGACGTTAGATGATAAGGGTTTCGGCTTGTGCGTAGCCGGAAGATGGTGTGTATGTCAACATCCCCTCCGCCTCGCATACGCTCGGCACCTCCCCTTACACAGGGGAGGCTTTTGCTTCGCTTGCGCCCGCGCGAGAGGGGCGAGCCCCTCCCCTACGGTGTTGCGACGAAATCGCGGTCGCTCCGACGGCGAAGCGCGTCTCATTACTCTCGGTATTCCTCCATCACATAGGTCTCGTAAATGTCGCCCTCCTGAATATCGGTGAACTTTTCCAGTCCGATACCGCACTCGTAGCCCTCGGCGACCTCTTTCTGATCGTCCTTGAACCGCTTGAGGGAGATCATCTTATCATCCCCGATGATGATGCCGTCGCGCACGACGCGCAACAGGTCATTGCGGCAGACCTTGCCGTCCAGCACATAGCAACCCGCGACCAGACCGACACCGCTGATGCGGTACACCTGCCGCACCTCAGCGCGGCCGTGCAGTACCTCGCGGTACTTGGGCGCCAGCATACCCTTCATCGCGGTCTCGACCTCCTCGATGGCATCGTAGATGACGCGATACATCCGCATATCCACGCCCGCGTGCTCCGCCGCGACCTGCGCCAGCGGATCGGGGCGCACATTGAAGCCGACGATGATGGCATTTGACGCATCGGCAAGCGAAACGTCATTTTCCGACACCGCGCCGACCGCGCCGTGGATGACCCGCACCCGCACCTCGTCATTCGACAGCTTTTCGAGCGACTGCGTGACCGCCTCGACCGAGCCTTGCACATCTGCCTTGACGATGATGCTCAATTCCTTCATCTCGCCCTCGTGCATCTGGTCAAAAAGATTATCCAGTGTGACCTTCTGATACTGGCTGAACAGCTCCTCCTTGGCGGCGGTCTTGCGCTGTTCGACCAACTCACGCGCCAGGCGCTCGTCGGTGACGGCGTTGAAGATGTCGCCGGATGCCGGCACCTCGGCAAGACCCATGATCTCCACCGGGACAGACGGGCCGGCGGCTTCGACCTTGTTGCCGTTTTCGTCGGTCATACCGCGCACGCGGCCGACCGCCGTGCCGGCGACCAGAATGTCGCCGACCCGCAGGGTACCGTTCTGCACCAGCACGGTCGCGATCGGGCCGCGACCCTTATCCAGCCGCGCCTCGACGACCGTACCCTTGGCGGCGCGGTCGGGGTTGGCTTTCAGCTCCTTGACCTCCGCGACCAGCAGGACACTTTCCAGCAGGGAGTCAAGTCCCATACCGGTATGCGCCGAAACCGGGACGCAGATGACGTCGCCGCCCCACTCCTCCGGCACAAGCTCGTGCTCGGTGAGCTGCTGCATCACGCGGTCGGGGTTTGCCTCCGGCTTATCCATTTTATTGATCGCCACGATGATCGAGACACCCGCCGCCTTGGCGTGATTGATCGCCTCGACGGTCTGCGGCATAATGCCGTCATCCGCCGCCACGACCAGGATCGCAATATCCGTCACCTGGGCACCGCGGGCGCGCATCGACGTGAACGCCGCGTGACCGGGGGTATCCAGGAAGGTGATATTCTGCCCATTGACCTGCGTGCGGTAGGCACCGATATGCTGGGTGATCCCGCCCGCCTCACCGGCGGTGACGCTGGTCTTACGGATGGCATCGAGGATGGAGGTCTTGCCGTGATCGACGTGACCCATAACCACCACAACCGGGTCGCGGGGCTGGAGGTTTTCGTCTGCATCCACGCTGTCGTCGATGATCTGCTCCTCGATGGTCACAACGACCTCCCGCTCCACCTTGGTGTGGAACTCCTCCGCCACCAGATAGGCGGTGTCGAAGTCGATCTCCTGATTGACCGTCACCATCATACCGAGCATCATCAGCTTCTTGACCACCTCGGCGGCGGTCGCCTTCAGCCGCAGAGCCAGCTCATTGACGGTGATCGTCTCGCCGACCTGGATGGTCGCGTGCTTCTGCTTGCGCTCCTGCTGGATACGCGCCAGACGCTCGCTCTCGGTCTCCTTGCGGCGGGTCTTATGATACTGCTGTTTGGATTTCTGATTGATCTTCTGCTTCTTGATGCCGCCGCCGTCACCGCGCACGCGGTTGGAAACCTGCGCCATCACATCGAACTTTTCATCATATTTGTCCGAAGCCAGCATTTGCGGCTTGCGGGTATCGACGGTGCGCCGCTCCTGCGGAACGCGGGGTTGGGGCGCTGTCTTTTGCTTTTCGGGCTTGGGCGGCATCTTGGTCGGGAACGGCTTGTCGGACGCCGGCTTCGCCGGCTTCTTCTCCGCCACCGGAGCGCCGGGATGCGCCGGCTTTTTCGCCTCGGCGGGTTTTTTCTCCTCTGCCGGCTTTTTCTCTTCGGCGGGTTTTTTCTCCGCGGCGGGCTTCTTTGCGTCCGCCGGCTTCTTGTCCTCGGCGGGCTTCTCCGCCGGCTTTTCGGGTGCCGGGGCGGGCTTCGGCTTCGGCTTGCGCTCGCTCACCTTGGCAAAATAAGCATCCAGATTATCGGTGCTGTATTTCTGCGTGAAATACTCAAACACCACATCCAGTTCCTTTTCCTCCAAGGTGCTGGCGCTCTTTTTGGCAGGCTGAAAATGCTCTGCCAGCACCGCGATGACGTCCTTGGCAGGCACATTAAAATCCTTGGCAACATCGCTGACACGATATTTCACCATCATACTCATAAGGCAACATCCTCCTTTGTTTCGGTGCCGCAACACCGTAGCATCGCGGCGGCAAAGCCCCGGTCGTCGGTCGCGACGGCGGCCACCGGCTTTTGCAGACCCAAAGCGGCAGAAACGGCCGCTTTATCCATCGGAATATTCCGGATCGGGCAATGCCCGTTTTCTCCGGCGAAGCGCAGCTCCTTCTCGGTCTTTTCCGAGCAGTCGGACGCGAGCAGTACCAACTGTGCGTGCCCGTTCAGCAGGGCGCTTCGGACGGCATCGAAGCCGACCAGCGTATGACCGGCACGCCGGGCGATCCCCAGCAAGCCACCGAGCTTATTCTCCATCCGACACCAGCTCCAGTTCCAGTCGCTCGTATACCGTCGGCGGGATGGCACACGCAAACGCGCGCTCCAGCCGTTTGGCTTTTTGGGCGGCCTTGAGGCAGTCCATCGACGGGCAAATATACGCGCCTCTGCCCGCCTTGCGCCCGGTGGGGTCGAGGGAAATCTCTCCCTCCGGACTGCGTACCACGCGGATCAGCTCTTTTTTGGGCTTCATCTCTCCGCAACCGTTGCATTTGCGCAACGGTATCTTGCGCTCCCGTGCCATCCGTATCCTCCTTGCGGTTTATTCGTCGTCCTGCGCGTTCTCCTCGGCGGTATCCTCGCCGTAAAAGCCGCTTTCGGGGCGAATGTCGATCTTCCAGCCGGTCAGCTTGACCGCCAACCGCGCGTTTTGTCCCTTGTTGCCGATCGCCAGCGAAAGCTGGGCATCCGGCACCGTGACCTTGCACGCCTTGGCACCGTCGGGGTCTATTTCGACCTTCAGCACCTTGGCGGGCGCCAGCGCGGCGGAAATGAATGTGACCGGGTCTTCGCTGTATTCCACAATGTCGATCTTTTCGCCGCCGAGCTCCTCGATAATGCCGGCAACACGCGCGCCGCGCTGACCGATGCAGGCACCGACCGCATCGACATTTTCGTCGTGCGACAGCACCGCCATCTTGGTGCGGGAGCCTGCCTCGCGGGAGACCGCCTTGATCTCGACGATGCCGTTGAAGATCTCCGGCACCTCATTTTCAAACAAACGCGTCACCAGACCGGGGTGGGTGCGGGATACCAGCACCCGCGTGCCCTTGTCGCCCTCCTTGACATCGACGACATAGACCCGGATGTGATCGCCCTCGCGGATGATGTCGCTCTCCATCTGCTCACTCTTGGGCAGGGTGGTCTCGCCGTGCCCGACGCGGATGGTGGCGTTGCCGTTATGCGGGTCGATATGGGTGACGGTCGCCGTGACCATATCCTGATTGCGGCGCTGGAACTCCAGCACCTGCTGATTTTTCTCCGCCTCGCGGATGCCCTGCCGGATGACGTGCTTGGCAGACTGCGCCGCGATACGCCCGAACTGATGCGTTTCGAGCTTCATATCAATGACCTTGCCAAGCTTGGCGCGCTTATCGTACTTTTTCGCCTCGTCGAGCGTCAGCTCGAGATCGGGGTCTTCGACCTCCTCGACCACGGTCTTGCGGATAGAAACGGAAAACTCGTTGGTTTCCGCATTCATCACGACGACGATGTTATCCTTGCCGCCGTAGTCCTTTTTGACCGCCACGACGATCGCCGCCTGGATCTTTTCCAGCAGGTAATCCATGTCGATGCCTTTTTCCTTGCACAACAGCTTGAGTGCTTCGAAAAACTCCACGGTATCTTTGCTTGTCATAATTGCTACCTCCAACAGCCGAACGGCTGATTATTTTTTGTGTTTATTCTTCCCCGTCGGACGGCAGGCTGTCGAAATCGTCGATCGCGTGAACCGCCGCCACGTCCTTTTCGAGGAGGCGAGCGCGGATGACCTCGCCCACATTCTTGCTCGACAGCTGAATCTTGGTGTTGAAG